>CBFCWZ010000141.1:0-9234 GCA_965601935.1 uncultured Ilumatobacteraceae bacterium | reverse complement strand
GCGATGCGTCGGGACCTTGGTCGGGAACCGGCGGGACCGAGCGCTATGCGTCGGGCACGTCGTCGTCGAGGCGGAGGTACTCGTCGGGTGCCGGTGCCAGCACGTCGGCGATGTAGTCGTCGATGAGGTCGACGATCTTCACTTCGCTGCCCGTCTGTTCGGACGTGAACCACCGGTGTTCGAGCAGCTGGTGGAAGATCTCGACCGGTTCCAGCTTGGAGAACAGCTCGATCGGGATCATGTCCATGATCGGTTCGAAGCGGTCGTCGAGCCAGCGGACGGCGGCCACGTTGTCGGACAGCGGCCGGGGTGGACGCCCGGTCGCCTCGGCCTGTTGGGCCCGCTCGCCGCGCAACCGCCCGGCGAAGGCGTGGATGTCGTCGAGGAGCCGACGGGCCTGGTTCTCGGTGGTCACCAGACCGGTCAGGCTCTTCAATCGCTGTGCGTGGTAGCCGTGCTCGACCACGTTGGGCACCACGCGGATCAGTTCGTTGTTGCCGTCGGGGGCCTCGACGATCTCCATCTCCTCCACGTCGAAGCCCAGGTCGTGGAGTCGGCGCAGCCGGTGTTCGATCTCGTAGGTCGCCTCGGCCGGTACGTCGGCGGGCGCAGTGAGTTCGTCCCAGAGTGCGTGGTAGCGGTTCTCCACCTCGAGGGACACCTCCCACGGGTCGATCTCGGCCCGCAGCTCGCCGCCCATCTGGAGGTCGAGCAGTCCTCCCGCGACGTTCTCGGTGGCGATCGACAGGTCGAGCGACCGCTGGCCGGGTGTGAGCTCGTCGTGCCACTCGGCGGTCTCGGTGTCGATGATGTAGGCGGACAGGGCGCCGGCGTCCCGGCGGAAGAGAGTGTTCGACAAGGAGCAGTCCCCCCAGAAGAAGCCCTCGAGGTGGAGCCGGACGAGCAGGCTCACGAGCGCGTCGAGCAGGCGCTCGCCGAGGTACGGGATGTCGAGCCCTCGCCCCGACAGCAGCACCCGGTACGGGAGCGAGTAGTCGAGGTGCCGGGTCACCAGCATCCCGTCGACACCACCGTCCTTTCCGGTCACCGCTGCGACCACCTCGACGGTCGGGAGCTCCTCCTCGGCCAGCCGACGTAGAAGCCGGTACTCCCGTTCCACCAGGTGGTCGGGTAGTTCCTTGAGGACGTAGCTCACCTCTGGGAACTCGATCAGCCGCACCACGTGGCGGTGCAGCCCGAGCACGCGGTGCATCCGCTCGTCGGACCAGTCGTCGAGTCGCTCGTCGAACGGGAGGTCCCGGATCATCGAGTGCTCTGACGGGTTCGCCAACTGCAACCGCATCTTGCCAGTCTGCACCGTTCGCGCGGTGGCGCGGGCGTCAGCTCCGAAGTGTGAGCTTCGCTTCGTCCCAGAGCGCGTCGAGGGTGGGCAGGTCGGCGGCCTTCAGGTCGATGGAGCGCTCGCGGGCGAGCCGTTCGACGATCTCGAAACGGCCTCGGAACCGGTCGGTGGCGGTGCGCAGGGCCAGCTCAGGGTCGACGTCGAGATGGCGGGCCACGTTGACGACGGCGAAGAGCAGATCGCCGACCTCGTGTTCCAGCTCGGCAGGGTCGGCGCCCTCGATCGCCGCCGACACCTCGCGGGTCTCCTCGGGGATCTTCTCGAATGCACCGTGGACGTCCGGCCAGTCGAAGCCGACCTTCGATGCCTTCGATCCGACCTTGCGGGCGTACGCCAGGGAGGGCAGCGCCGACGGGATGCCCTCGAAGATCGAGGTACGGCCCTTCTCGGCCTGCTTGATGTCGTCCCAGTTGGCGAGCACCTGCTCGGTCCCGTCGACCTCGACCCCGCCGAACACGTGGGGATGGCGGCGGACCAGCTTGTCGTGGATCCCGCGGGCCACGTCGGCCACGGTGAAGCGACCCTCCTGTTCGGCGATCGTGGCGTGGAACTCGATCTGGTACAGCAGGTCGCCGAGTTCCTCGATCACGTGCTCCTCGCTGACGGGATCGTCGGTGTCGAGCGCCTGCAGCGCATCGACGAGTTCGTAGGTCTCTTCGAGGAGGTGCGGGACCAGCGACTGGTGGGTCTGTTCGATGTCCCACGGACACTGCTCGCGGAGGGTGCGCGCCAACTGGTGGAAGCGGACATACTCCTGGCCCACGGGCGCCGCCAGTTCGGGGATGTAGATCGACGTGAGGTGGTCGGCCTCGACCGTTCGATCGAGGTCGGCCCAGGTCGTGGCCACGATCTGCTCGTCGATCGTGCCGAGGGCCTTGAGGATGACGACGGGTGGGTCGGCGTCGCCGTCGATCGAGTCGTCCACGGCCAGCTTGATCTCGGAGAGCACCCAGTTGGCATGGGTGTGGGCGACGAGGAGTGGTCCGCGTTCGCCGGCCGCGGCCGTGGCGAACTCGTGACCGTCGACCAGGCGCACCCCGGCTTCGATCGGGTCGATCCCCAGGCGGGCCCAGGCCACGTCGAGGAACGACATCGCCGGCAGCGCCTCGACCGCCAGATCGGCCGCGTCACCCCCGTCGGCGCGTGCCTGCAGCTCACGCACCGTGCGTTCGAGAACGAGGGGCGACCCGGGGACGGCGTAGAGGATGTCGTTGTGTTCGCGGGCCGCGCCGACGAGGCGGTCGACGATCGTGGTGTACACGTCGTCGAAGGTGTCGGCCTGCTCGTAGACGGCGTCGAAGCTCTCGGCCCCGGCCACGAGGTGGGCCGACGGGTGCTGGGCCGTGCGCAGGTAGCGGTGGCCGGCCGCCTCGATGGCCCGGATGGTCTCGGCCGTGACGTGTTCGGTCCCGCCGGGGCCGAGGCCCACCACGGTGATTCGGGCGGTCACGGCGTCGGTTCAGCCGGCCGGTGCGGCGGTGGGAAGGGCGAGCGCCACGATCTCACCGGAACCGTCGGGTGAGACCTGTCCGTACCGGCCGCTCACCCACGTGTCGGCCTCGGTGATGGCCTGCTGGCCGTACTCGAGGTCGTCGCCGAGCACGTCGAGTGTGGCCTGCCAGTCGGCCAACTCGGCCTGCACGTCGGCGCCGAGCACGTCGAAGTCGGGGAAGGCGGCCGGGTCGCTGAGGCTCTCGGCGGCGGCGGCCCGGTCGTCGTCGGTGACCTCGATGCCGTCGCGCTCGAAGGCCCACTTCACGGCCTCGATCCGGGCCCAGAACCCGATCACCTGTCGGGCCACACCGGCGTCGCCCTCCGGCGAGTCGGTGGCCAGTGCGCCGGTGAGATCGTCGAGGCCGTCGCTCGTGAGTTCTGAGTCGGCGACTCGGGCCACCACGTCGGTGTCGAAGGTGGAGCATCCTGTCGCCAGCGCGGCGACGGCCAAGGGGGCGAGGAGCAGACGGCGCATCACGGCCGAGACGCTACCCAGTGGAGTGCCGGGTCCACAGATCAGTCGGCCCCGTCAGCGGGCTCTTCGGGGACGAGATCGCGGAGGAACTGGACGAGATAGTGCGATGGGTCCTGCGTGCGGGGGAGGGGCACCACGAGCTGGGCCATGTCTTCTTTGTACTTGGCACCGCGGGAGAGGCGGCGCAGCCGCATCGTCTCGCTGAGTTTCAGGGTGAGCGGCGCCAGCCGCGCCTCGGTCGAGCTGATCTGGATGTCGTTCAGCGCGAGGCGGTGGCACTCGGCGCGCAGGTAGCCCACCTCGAGCAGCGCCTCGGCGGGCCGGGGCAGCGGGCCGTACCTGTCCTCCCACTCGACGCGGATGTCGTCGACCTGCGCCGCGGTGGTGACGTCGGCCAGGCGGCGGTACGCCTCGAGTCGCAGCTCTTCCTTGGCGACATAGTCGGTCGGGAGGAACGAATCGGTGGGTACGTCGAGCTTGATCTCGGCGGGCGGGGCGGCCGGCTCCTCGCCCTTCATCTCGCTGACGGCCTCGGTGACCATCTGGCAGTAGAGGTCGTATCCGACCGCGGCGATGTGGCCCGACTGGGACTCGCCGAGCAGGTGGCCGGCGCCGCGGATCTCGAGGTCGCGCATGGCGATCTTGAACCCGGAGCCGAGCTCGGTCGCCTCGCCGATGGTGCGCAGTCGTTCGTAGGCCTCCTCGGTGAGGACCTTGTCCCGCGGGTGGAAGAGGTAGGCGTAGGCCCGTTGGCCCGACCGGCCGACCCGGCCGCGCAGCTGGTGCATCTGGCCGAGACCGAGCAGGTCGGAGCGCTCCACCACGAGGGTGTTCACGGTGGGCATGTCGATGCCCGACTCGATGATCGTCGTGCACACGAGCACGTCGAACTCGCCGTCCCAGAAGTCCTGCACGACCTGTTCGAGGGTGCCCTCGTCCATCTGGCCGTGGGCCACGGCGATGCGGGCCTCGGGAACCAGCTCGCGCAGTCGGCGGGCGGTGGTCTCGATCGACTGCACCCGGTTGTGGACCCAGAAGACCTGGCCCTCGCGGAGGAGTTCCCGACGAATCGACTCGACGGCCACGCGCTCGTCGTACTCGCCGACGTAGGTGAGGATCGGCTGGCGGTCGGCGGGTGGGGTCTGGAGCAGCGACAGGTCGCGGATCCCCACCAACGACATCTCGAGGGTGCGCGGGATCGGGGTGGCGGTGAGCGTGAGCACGTCGACGTTGGTGCGCAGCTTCTTCATCTTCTCCTTGTGCTGCACCCCGAAGCGCTGTTCCTCGTCGACGATGAGCAGGCCGAGGTCCTTGAACCGCACATCGGAACCCAACAGGCGGTGGGTGCCGACGACGCAGTCGACCTCGCCGCTCTTGACCCCTTCCACGACGGCGCGCGCCTGGGCGGGGGTGAGGAAGCGGGAGAGCGTCTCGACGCGGATCGGGTAGCCGGCGAAGCGGTCGGCGAACGTGTTGCCGTGCTGGTTGGCCAGGAGCGTGGTCGGAGCCAGTACCGCCGCCTGCTTGCCGTCCTGGATGGCCTTGAACGCGGCCCGGATCGCCACCTCGGTCTTGCCGAAGCCGACGTCACCGCACACGAGACGGTCCATCGGGAACGGCTGCTCCATGTCGCGCTTGATGTCGTCGATCGCCGTGCGTTGGTCGGGCGTCTCCACGTAGGGGAACGACTCCTCCATCTCGGTCTGCCAGGGCGTGTCCTGGCCGTACGCGTGGCCCGTGGCGGTGATCCGCTTCTGGTACAGCACCACGAGTTCCTGGGCGATCTCGCGCACCTCGGTGCGGACGCGGCTCTTCGTCTTGGCGAAGTCGGAACCGCCGAGCTTGTGCAGCTTGGGTGCCTCCCCGCCGACGTACTGGCGCAGAGTGTCGATCTGGTCGGACGGCACGTACAGCTTGTCGCCACCCTTGTAGGCCAAGAGGAGATAGTCGCGTTCGACCCCGCCGATGGTCCGCTTGACCATCCCCTCGTACCTGCCGACACCGTGTTGATGGTGGACGACGTAGCTGCCGGCCGCCAGGTCCTCGAAGGTTCCGGTGCCTTCCCGCCGTTGCGGCCGGGCCTTGCGGTGGGCGCGGCGCCGACCGGTGAGGTCGGACTCGGCGACCACGGCCACCTTGGCCTTCGGGATGGTGCAGCCGCGGTGGAGCGGGGCCACCACGATCGACCCGCCGGGCGCGATGTCGTGACCCCCTGGGCGAACGGGGAAGTCGAGACCGTGGTCGAGGAGGAGGCTGTGCAGGCGTGTCGCCGACCCCTCTCCATCGGCGGCCACGACGACGCGGTATCCGTCGCCGATGAGGTGGGCCAGCCGTTCCGTGAGGCCGCTTCCGTCTCCGGCGACGGGCCCCCAACCGGAGGCCTCGACGATCGGCGTGTCGGGGGAGTCGGGGGCGGAGTCGATCGACCAGAACGAGCCGGAGCCCGTGAGTAGCGTGTCGGGGTCGGCGTGGAGGCGGGGGAACGATCGATCGGGATCGCGGGCCCACGTCGAGGCGAGGGTGCGCGCGAGGTCGTCCTCTTCGGCGATGAGGTCGACGGCGCGGTCCCTCATCCGACGCGGCTCGATCAGCAGCACCTTGGAGTCGTCGGGCAGCACGTCGGTGAGGAGGACGTCGTCGTCGACCAGCCAGGGCAGCCAGCTCTCCATGCCGTCGAAGTGGGCCCCCTCGGCGAGCCGCTCCCACTGCTCGCGGCCCCATGGCTCGCTCTCGACGAGCCGCTCGGCGCGGGAACGGACCGACTCGGTGGGGACCAGCTCGCGGGCGGGGAACACCATGACGTCGTCGAGGTCGTCGGAGGAGCGCTGGTCGGCGACGCGGAAGCGGGTCAGCCGGTCGACCTCGTCGCCCCACAGGTCGATGCGGATCGGGGCATCGGCACGAGCGGGGTAGATGTCGATGATCGCGCCACGGCGGGCGAACTCACCGCGGTGTTCGACGAGGTCTTCACGGCGGTAGCCGAACTGTACGAGGGTGGAGACCAGCACATCGGGGTCGACTTCGTCGCCGGGACGGACGTGGATGGGCTCGACGTCCATCGAGCCGGGCCCCAGCTTCTGCAACAGGGCGCGGACTCCTGCGACGATCACGGCGGGCGTCCGTTCGGGGTGGCGGATCCGCCACAGCACGTCGAGGCGCTGGCCCATCGTCTCGACGCTCGGGCTGACCCGCTCGAACGGCAGGGTCTCCCAGCCGGGGAAGTGGGCCACCTCGCCGGCGGGCAGGAACTGCCGCAGGTCGTCGACCAGTTGGGCCGCCATGGTGCCGGTGGGGCAGGCGACGACGAGGGGGCGTCGCGACGAGAGGGCCGACAGTGCGGCGATGGAGATGGGCCGGGCCACCTCGCCGACAGCGAGGCGGGCGGTGGGGTCACCGAATGCGACCGTGAGGCCGGGTTCGTCGCGCAGGGCGCGGGGGAGCGACTCCAGCGGCGACGCGAGTGCTGTGTCGGCGAGATCGGCTGTCGTCATCGGAGCACCGTCATCGCTTCACATTGAAGCGCTGCATCGCCACGTCGACTCCCTCGGCGACGATCAACTCGGCTGCGTCGGCCGCCTCGACGACCGTCACGTCGAGCAGTTCCCGCTCGCGGCGGGGCACCCTCGAGAGCACATGGCCCTTGCCGACCTCTCTGCTCGGCGGCTTGCCCACTCCGATCCGGATGCGCAGGTAGTCCTGGGTCTTCAGGTGCTGGGTGATCGAGCGGAGGCCGTTGTGGCCGGCGAGGCCGCCCCCGTTCTTGATCTTGAGGTCGCCGGGAGGCAGGTCGAGTTCGTCCTGGATCACGATCAGCCGGTCGGCGCTCTCGATGCGGTAGCGCCGCACCATCGACCCGACGGCGCGACCCGACTCGTTCATGTACGTGATGGGGAAGGCGAGCACGACACGATCGTCGCCGAAGCGGGTCTCCGCGATGAGTGCGTCGTCGCGCCCACCCTTCAGAGTGCTGTCGTGGCGTTCGGCCAGCAGCCGGACCGCCTCCTCGCCGACGTTGTGGCGCGTGCGGGTGTACTTGTCGCCCGGGTTGCCCAGACCGACGATGAGCCAGTCGAACGGATTGCCCTTGCCCTTTCGTCCGAACATCGATGTCCGATCCTGGTCGTTGGCGGCAGCGGGCTGCGTTGATCGGGTGCGGCGGGCGCCGCCCCGGGTCACTCGCCGCTGGCGTCGCCCTCGGCAGCAGCGTCGCCGCCCTCTTCGCCCACTTCGCCCTCTTCGCCTTCGCCCTCCTCGGCGACTTCCTCTTCGACGACCTTCATCAGCAGGACGGTGACGACGAGGGCGTCCTCGTCGACAGCTGCGGTGACGCCGTCGGGCAGGGGGATGTCGGCGACGCGGATGACGTCGTCGGGGGTCATCTCGGTGACGTCGATGACGATCTCGTCGGGGATGTTGCGCGGCGTCGTGATGACGTCCATCTCGGCCATGTCGAGGTCGACGAGGCCGTTTGCCTGGGCCACTTCCTTGGCCTCGCCCTCGAGGCGAATGGGCACGGCGACGGTGATCTCCTCGTTGAGGTTGACCTGGATGAAGTCGACGTGCTGGACGGTGCGGCGCACGGGATGGCGCTCGATGTCCTTGATGATCACCGGGTAGGCGGTGCCGTCCACGGTGAGGTCGAGGATCGTGTTCAGACCGGCGGCCCCGGACACGGCGACGCGCAGGTCGGAGCGCTTCACGGCGACGGTCTGCGGGTCCATTCCCTGGCCGTACACGACGGCGGGAATCTTGTCCTCGCGTCGGAGGCGACGGGAGGCGGCACTGCCGGTCGAGCGGCCGGCTTCGGCGTGGAGAACGGTTTCAGACATGGTGATCGGTGGTCCAAACGTGTGCGGCGGGTGCCTGGCGAGTCGGGTCGTCGCCAAGTGCCGCCGGTCGATACAGCAGCAGATCACGCTACCGCCGCGATCGGTGTCAGACACCGCTTCAGGTTTCCGCTGCAGCTTGCTCCGCAACGTGGAGCGCGAACCTGCAGCGGTATCGGACACCAATCAAGCGAGGTTGTCGCCGTCGAAGATGTCGCTGACGCTGGTGTCGTCGAAGACGGCGCCGAGGGCTTCGGCGATGAGGGGGGCCACGGAGAGCACCTCCACCTTGGGGAGTTGCTTCTCGGGTGGGAGCGGGAGGGTGTTGCAGAGCACGATCCGCTCGAGCTTGGAGTTCTTCAGGCGGTCGACGGCGGGGCCCGACAGCACGCCATGGGTGGCCATGGCCCACACCTCGCGGGCGCCTCGCTCCATCAGGAGTTCGGCGGCGGCAACGATGGTGCCCGCGGTGTCGATCATGTCGTCGGTGAGCACGCACAGGCGCCCCTCGACATCGCCCATGACCTCGGCCGCCTCGGCCACGTTGGCGGTGCCCTTCGGGCGGCGCTTGTAGATGAACGCCAGGTCGGCGCCACAGTCGTCGAGGTGCTGGGCCATGCGCTCTGCCACCTTGATGCGGCCGGCGTCGGGCGACACGATGACCGGCTCGCGGGCCTCCTGGCGCACGTAGTCCTCGAGCACCTTCATGGCCGTGAGGTGGTCGACCGGGCCGTCGAAGAAACCCTGGATCTGGCCGCTGTGCAGGTCGATCGAGATCATCCGCTTTGCGCCGGCGGCCTTGAAGAGGTCGGCCACGAGCCGGGCGGTGATGGGTTCGCGGCCCTCGGCCTTGCGATCCTGGCGGGCGTAGCCGTAGAAGGGGCACACCGCGGTGATTCGCTTGGCTGACGCGCGGTACGCCGCGTCGATCATGATCAGCTGCTCCATGATCGAGTCGTTGACGGAGCGGCCGTCGATGCCGTAGTGGCTCTGCATCACGAAGACGTCGGTCCCGCGTACCGACTCGCCGAAGCGACAGCGGACCTCACCGTTGGAGAACTCGACGAGGTCGTCCT
>CBFCWZ010000140.1:0-9235 GCA_965601935.1 uncultured Ilumatobacteraceae bacterium | reverse complement strand
CCCGCGACGATCGTCACTCCGACACCGGCCCACAAGGGCCGGACGGCGGAATCAGCGACGGATCAGCGAACCGATGCGGCGGGGGTCCTTCAGGATCCCGATCGCGGCGGCGACGCGGAGGGCGGGGTCGATCGGATATGGGGCGACGTAGACGCCACCGTGGACCCGTGTCTCGAACAGTTCCGTCAGCGGCCGCTCGGCAACCGCGGGGTTCGAACGGTCGTGCAGGGTGAGGAGTCCGTTGAGCGCCGCGGTGGTCGCCGGCTCGAACGTCTCCACGTCGAGGGAGCGGGCGCCGGCGAACGCGATGTCGAAGACCGGATGCTGGATCGACTCGGTGAGCGACACGCCCGCCGTGTTGGCCGACACCGCGATCGGCGGATCGGCCGTCGCCCACACCTCGGCGGCGAGGATCTTGCCGATGTACTGGGCCGCCTGATAGCTCCCGCCCTGGATCGAGACGATCCCACGGTTCGTCGATGTCGAACCGGACGTGACATGGCCATCGCCTCGACCGAACACCCGCAACGTGTCGAGCGCACTCTGCCATCGCGGACGCGATGCCCTCCGCTGGGTCTCCCGCGCGAGATCGTCGAACGACAGCACCCCACACGTGGTGGGTGACAGGAGCATCGCCGTGCCGCGCACCGTGCCAGCGGGGAGGGCATCGACGATGGCGTTCATCGTGGCCGTGAGCCTCCACTCCCGGGCCCGGCCGGGCGCATAGGCGTAGAGGCCGAGATCGATCTGTCCGTCGCCGGCGAACTGCTCGATGGTGGCCCGGACCCGGTGGGGTTCGGTGAGCAGGTCGGCGCCGCCGTCGACCCAGTGGAGGGAGCCGGAGAGGTCGGCCGCACCGACGAGATCGGCGGGCGGGTCGGTCACGTCGATCCACAGCACCTCTGCTCCTCCCTCCAGCCACAACCTCGTCGGCGCCAACTCGGCACCCGCACCGAACATCGCGATCCGACGGCCCGACAGGTCGATGCCGTCGGCACCGGCGGTGTCGACGAGCCAGGAGACGGCCTCGAGGACGGGAGAGGAGGCGGAGCCACGGTCGACCAGCGCCGCCACCGCGGCCACCAGTTCCGTGCCGGACCGCGTCGTTCCGGCGAAGGGCACTCTCGGCATCAACCGGGACGACCCAACCGGCGCCGCGTGCTGCAGGTCGAACGGATCGGCCGGCTCCCGCACGGCATCGGTGAGTCCCCGGCCCGACGGTTCGACGACCATCGCCGCATCGGAGGCGGACACGATGGTCCGGGCGATGTCACTGCGACGCTCCGAATCGACGCGCCGGGCCTCGAAGCGGGGCAGCACATCCGGGTACGACGACTTGAACGCAGCCGGCTCATCCGGCACCCCGGCATCACCCAACACCTCCGGATACTCGGCGACTGCGGCCAGCAGCGCCTCGTGCAGGTGGGCCGTCGCCGACTTCCCACCGGCCAACTGCACTCCGACGTTCTCGTTCTCCCCCATCGGCGACGAGTCTTGCACTTGTCGGACGTTGGCCGGCCGCTCAGCCGGCGGCGGCGCGGATCGCGTCGCGCGTGACGGCGACGATGCGGTCGATGTGGTGGTCCTCGACGACCATCGGAGGGGCGAAGAGCAGCCCGTCGTTCACGGCCGGGCCCGAGCCGGCTGGGTAGATCCACACGCCGCGTTCCAGAGCCTCGGCGACCACTTCGCCCGAGCTGAGCCCTTCGAGTTCCACGCCGACCATCAGCCCCCGGCCGCGAACCTCGGCCACGTTCGGTTGGTCGCCCAGCGCATCGCGGAGCGCCTCCTGGAGGCGGACGCCCATCGTCGCCGCCCGCTCGACCAGGTTCTCCCGCTCCATGATGTCGAGCACGGCCAGCGCGCCTGCACAGCTCGCGTCGTGGGCGGAGTAGGTGAAGAACATGACGTTCCGTCCGGCCTCGACCATCGGCTCGATGACCTGCTCCGTGGCCGCCACCACCGAGAGCGGGGCGTAGCCGCCTCCGAGCCCCTTGCCCGCCACGAGGATGTCGGGGCTCCAACCGTCGTGCTGGTGTCCCCAGCGCAGGCCGGTGCGCCCGAACCCGGTCATCACCTCGTCGGCGATCACGAGCACGCCGTACTCCCGGCAGACCTCCATCGCCTGCGCCCAGTAGTCGGGGGGCGCGATCAGCGCTCCTCCGGCGGCGCCCACGATCGGCTCGGCGATGAACGCAGCCACCGTGTCCGGGCCGGCCGCTTCGATCGCCCCCGCCAGCGCGTCGGCGTCGTTCCAGGGCACCCGCGGGTACTCGGCGAGGAGCGGCTCGAAGCCGTCACGGCGGGCTTCGTGGCCGCCGATCGAGAGTGTCGCAAGTGTCGAGCCGTGATAGCTGGGGACCCGGCCGATCACCTTGTGCCGCTGTTCGTCTCCTCGCGCGAGGTGGAACAGACGGGCGACCCGCACGGCCGTGTCATTCGCCTCGCTCCCGCCACCGGCGAAGAAGACGTGGTCGATCCCCTCCGGCAGCCACCGCTCGGCCAACACCTCGGTGAGCGCCAACCGGCTCGGGGTCGGCCAGATCGGCACGACGTAGTCGAGCTTGCGCATCGCGTCGGCCACCGCATCGGCGACCTCGGGGCGGCCGTGGCCGATGTTGTTCACCACGGCACCACCGGCGGCGTCGATGATGCTGCGACCGTCGTCGGTGAAGAGTTCCACGCCTTCCGAACGGACGATGAGCGGCGGGGTCCCGCCCCGGGAGGTGAACCGGAAGCGGTCGCGCGCGGCAGAATCGGTCATCTCCACAGTGAAGTGGACCGGTCGCCCCCGGACGTAGTCGCACCGGCCGGGCCGCCGCCGTGCGGAAAATATGGGAATCCGGACTGGACGGGGGCGTCCCGGTGTTGCACCATGTGCCCTCCCCCGGCGGCACACATGCATCACGATCCAACCTCCCGCCCTGCCCGCGATCGCATCCTCGTGAACGGGTTGCACGTCGACACGTTCATCGGGCTCCACGACTTCGAGCGCGAGGCCCGTCAGCAGGTCCGTTTCGACGTCGACATCGAAACCGTCGACGGCTACGCCGAGATCGTGCGCAGCACCGGTGAGTACGTCTCGTATGCCGAGGTCGTCGACTACATCGAGAAGCGGGTGGACGAGGGCGACCACGTCCCGTTCGTGGAATCGTGGGCGGAGGACGTCGCGACCCACACCCTCGCCAATCCGTTGGTCGAGTCGGTCCGCGTCACCGTCCAGAAGACCCAGATCTTCGACGCCGCCGACGGTGTCGGAATCACGATCGAGCGGCGTCGACCGAGGGAACAGTCATGACCACCATCAGCCTGATCGCCCTGGGTTCGAACCTCGGTGACCGGTTGGAGAATCTCCTGCACGGCCTGAACGGCCTCGTCGAGGCCGACGGTGTCGACGTCGTCGCGGTGTCCGACCTCTACGAGACTGCACCGGTCGGCGGGCCCGACGACCAGGGCGCCTACTACAACGCCGCGCTGATGGCCGAGACCACGCTCCCGGCCGCGGAGCTGCTCGCTCTCCTGCACCGCCTCGAGGCCGAGCGGGAACGTGAGCGGATCGTCCACTGGGGCCCGCGGACGCTCGACCTCGACCTGCTGGTCCATGGCGACGTCGTGTCCGACGACCCTGCCCTGCAGCTCCCCCACCCGCGTCAGCACGAGCGCCGGTTCGTCCTCGTGCCGGTGTGCGACGTCGCCCCCGATCTCGTCCACCCGCGTCTCGGGCGGACCATGAGCGACCTGCTCGCCGACCTTCCGGCGGAGCCAGGTGACCTCAGCCCGGTGCACGCCGACTGGCACCGTCCGGTGCTCACCGACGGCCGGGCATGACGACACCCGACGAGCTGCTCCCGCTGTGGGAGCAGCACCGCCACGCCCTGTCCCATCCGGTTCGCACGTTCGACTTCCCCCGCACCGGCCAGTTGTTCGGCGATCGCCCATCCCAACTCGGAGTGATCAATCTGTCGCGTGAGTCGTCGTACCGCGAGAGCATCGCCCACGACGTCGACGCTGCGCTGTACCGCGCCAAGCGGATGGCCCTCGACGGCGCGGCAATGGTCGACATCGGTGCCGAATCGACCGGCGAGAACGCCGAGGTCGTCGACGTCGACGGCCAGCTCGCCTCGCTCCTGCCCGTGGTGCGCGCCGTCTCCGCCGAGGGGATCCTCGTCTCCGCCGAGACCTACCACTCCGACGTGGCGACAGCGGCCCTCGAGGCGGGCGCCGACGTGATCAACCTCACCGGACGGGTCGACGACCCCGCTCTCTACGAGAACATCGCCGGTCACGGCGCCGGCCTGATCCTCTGCTACACGCCCGGTGAAACCGCCCGTTCCACCGACGAGTTGCCCTCTCCCGACGTCATCATCGACGAGCAGATGGCCTTCTTCCGCGACCGACTCGAGCTGGCCACGTCGGCAGGAATCGAGCGCATCTGGGTCGATCCCGGGTTCGGGTTCGCCCTCAACCTGCCCGACGGTGCGGAACGCGTCCGCTACCAGACCGAGAGCATCCTCCAGTCGTTCCGGTTCCGCGAGCTGGGCTGGCCCGTGTGTGTCACCCTCGCCTCGTCGGTCTATCTGTTCCACGACGAGGTCCGGAGCGCCGAGACCGGCATGGCCGTGCTGGCGCTCCTCGCCAAGGCCAACCTCATCCGCAGCCACGAGGTGGCCCGGGTGCAGCCGATCCTCGACATGCAGGACATCTGGCGGGGCTGAGGTCCGCCGTGGCGTCCGGCTCGGATCATCGCTACACCGCCGACGAGCGGCGCCCGGTCGAAGTCCTCGTGTTCCGTGTCGACGCCCGGCACGTCGACGAGTTCCTCCGGGTCGACCACGAGGTCTGGACGCTCGGCGAGGCGTTCGCCGTCGGGCTGGACCGGATCCCGTTCCTCTCGAAAGAGGTCTGGCTCGACGACACCCGCCCCGGCGAGGTCACACTCGTGTTCGTGTGGGAGTCGATGCAGGCCTGGGAGTCCGTCGACACCGAGTCCCTCCAGACTGCACTGCAGACCGAGTTCGACACGCGGTTCCCCCACGAGGTCGAGCTGGTGCGGGCCGTCCACGAGGAGCGCGACAAGGGCATCCACCGCTGGAGCCGCTTCGAGCGGGTCGAACCCTAGACCCGCGGTGCAACTTTCATCAGGACGCCACCCTCGGGCCGGTTGACGACCATTCCGACCGGTCTGGGAACGGTGTCCCTCGTGGGCTCGACGTCGAGGCGTTGCGCGATCCGGGAGATCGCCAGGGTCAACTCGGTCTGGGCGATCGCGAAACCGACACAGTTGCGGGCCCCTCCACCGAACGGGGCCCAGGCTCCCGACGAGCTGAGGCTCCGGTCGGCGGCGGCATCCACGAACCGGTCGGGGTCGAACCGGAGCGGGTCGGGCCAGGCACCCGGGTCGCGCCCGGAGAGGTGAGGTGACCAGAGGATCATCGTTCCGCGCGCGATCCGGTAGCCGCCGATCTCGACGTCCCCGAGCGCCTCGCGCAGACCGAACACACCGGCGGGGTGCAGGCGAAGCGTCTCCCGCATCACCCGACCGGCGAGGTCCAGGCGGCCCAGCAGCGTGTGGTCCCAGTCCCCTTCGAAGGCCGAGTCGGCCTCGTCGCGGAGCGCCGACCAGGCCCCTTCCGTGAGCGCCGCCCGCCAGAGCATCCACGAGAGCGAGGCCGTCGTCGAGTGGTACCCGGCTCCGATCAGCGTGTCGACCTGGTCGCGAACCTCTGCGTCCGAGAGGGAGTCGTCGGCAGCCAGCACGGCGAGCAGGTCGTCGGGGTCGTCGGCCCGCTCTCGGCGCCGAACCGCGATCTCCTCGTCGATGATGGCGTCGAGGGCACGCCGGTCGTCGCGGACGCGGGAGCGGGCGGTGAACGGGAACGGGTGCGGGATCTGACGGAGTGCCGGTGACTCGAGGTACGCCTGCGGTCGCTCGAACAGCTCACCGATCTCGTCGACACGGCCCACCATCCGCTCGCCGAACAACGACCTGACGACGACGTCCAGGGTGAGCCGACGGGCGATCGGATAGAGATCCACCGCTCCACCCGCAACTGCGGCTCGGAGGGCACTCTCGACTGCCGAGTCGATGCAGCTCACCATCATCGGAATCAGCCGGTTGATCCGGCGCCGGGAGAACCCCGACTGCACCGAGGCACGGCGGCGCCGATGATCCTCGCCGTCGGAGACGATCATCGACCTCTTCCCCACGATGAAGCCGAGCACGTTGAAGCGATGGTTCCAGCGGAACAAGTCGGTCGGCATCGCGAACATCTCGCCGATCGCAGCCGGCTCTCCGACGATCGCCATCCGCGTCGGGCCGACACCGAGCCCCACGATGGACCCGTGTCCATCAGCGAGTTCGTCGAGCACCGGGGTCGGGTCCTGGAACAGCCGACGCAGCATGGTGACCTGGTGCCGTGCCGGTGGAGTCGGCAACTCCTCTGCTGTCGCTCCTGTCGTGACCGTGTTCCCCATCGACCGGCACCTCCTGCTCGTCCAGTCTTCCAGTTGTACAGACGAGCCGAGACCGGTCGCGGGTGACCGGCCGTCGGCATTCGGGCCGAACCGCCCTTGTACGGGGCGGTCCGTGCGGGCAGGCTCCGGGATGTTGTGACCGAATCACCGATCCGCCGCTTCCGCCCCGACGACACCGACGCCCTCTACGACATCTGTCTACGGACAGGTGACCTCGGGGGCAGTGCCACGCACCTGTACTCCGACCCACGGATCCTCGGGGAGATCTACGTCGGCCCGTATCTGGCCCGGTGGCCCGACTTCGTCTTCGTCGTGGCCGACGAACTCGGGGTCGCTGGGTACATTCTGGGCGCACCGGACACGGCGGAACACGAACGCTGGCTCGAGGCCGAGTGGTGGCCCGCCCTGCGCGAGCGGTATCCCGTCGGCAGCTTCCCCGAGGCTTCGGCCGACGAGAACTGCGTGGCCCACCTTCACGCCCCACCCACGACCGACGCGGCGATCTTCGACGAGTACCCGGCCCACCTCCACATCGACCTCCTGGCGCGGACCCAGGGGCGCGGCTACGGGCGCCGGTTGATGAACCGTTTCCTCGCCGAGATGAACGAGGCCGGGGCCCCGGCGATCCACTTGGCCTGCTCACCGCGCAACACGGGCGCGATCGCGTTCTACCGACGCCTCGGCTTCACAGATCTCCGCGACCACATCTGGTACGGCCGCGCCACGGCATCGGACGATTGATCAACCCGCGCCTCGGCGCGACGGCTACAGAGCTGCGTAGGCGTCGATGGCGGCCCAGGTCTTCTTGCCGCAGCGACCGTCCTGTTCGAGCCCGTTCCATCGTTGGACGTTGATGACGGCCTCGTGCGTGATGTCGCCGAAGTAGCCGTCGATGTCGACGGTGAGCTGGTTCGTCTGGTTTCGCAGCACGGCCTGGAGGTAGCGGACGAGATCGCGCGGCGGGTTCTTCTTCTTCAGGAAGAGGAGCACCTTGCGCTTGTTCGTCGGGAAGTCTCCGTACTCCGAATGCTCGGGCTCGAAGCCTGCTCCGCCGCCCCGCTTCTCGAGCGACTCGACGACTGCCTCGCCGGGGTTCCCCGGGATCTTGTAGCCCGCCTTCGGCTGCGGACGGCCGGCCGCAACCCACCTCGAGAACCCGTCGATCTCGATCGGCTGGAGGTGCCACGTCTCGCTCGAGATGTTGGCGTGCAGGCCCCACTTCTTGGCCTCGGCGGAGCCCTGCTTCGGCACCTCGGACCACTCCGGGGCGCGATGGATCTTGCTGCCGTTGGTGTGGACGAGATCAACGGCGCAGTACCAGACCCCGCCGTCGTTGAACCGCTGATCCTGGTGGAAGCTCTTCCCCGCCCGGCTGGCAGCCGAGACGCTGTTCGGGTTCGTCCTCCACCCGCCGCCGATCCCCATCGAGCCTCCCTGGGCCTCGATCCAGGCGAACAGCCGCCGACGGTACTCCGGATGCATCTTGGCTCCGTGACGACGCTTCATCTCGTCGAGCGAGATCATCGAGCGCTGGTAGCCGTTCGGATATGTGGTCATTGCCCATCCCTTCGTTCAGGCACCGACCGCACCCGCGACGACATGACGGCGACGACGCGAAAACCCCCACGGACGGCAGGACACATCGTGGTCGATCGATTCTCCCTCCGCAACCACCAGGCGTCACATCCGGTCGGTCGCCCGACACGACGGTGGCAGCGGTCGGCGCGACGGGCATGCTGGAGATGTGACGTCCCCAAGTCCGGTCCGCCTGTCGATCCTCGACCTGGCGATCATCAACCGTGGCCAGACGGCCCGCGACGCGTTCGACACGAGCGTGGCGATGGCCCGGCGCGCCGAGCAACTCGGCTACGAGCGCATCTGGTACGCCGAGCACCACAGCATGGACGCGATCGCCTCGTCGGCCACGAGCGTGCTGATCGGCCACATCGCCGGCCAGACCTCCACGATCCGGCTCGGTGCGGGCGGGGTGATGCTGCCGAACCACTCCCCGCTCGTCATCGCCGAACAGTTCGGGACCCTCGAGACGCTGTTCCCCGGCCGCATCGACCTCGGCCTCGGGCGGGCACCCGGCAGCGACCAGGCCACGATGCGCGCCCTGCGTCGCGATCATCGATCGGCCGACACGTTCCCCGACGACGTTCTCGAACTGCAGGCGTACCTGAAGGGCGACTCGAAGATCAAGGGTGTCCAGGCGGTGCCGGGTGCGGGCACGAACGTGCCGCTGTACATCCTCGGGTCGTCGCTGTTCGGGGCAAGGGTGGCAGCTGCCTTCGGGCTGCCGTACGGCTTCGCCTCCCACTTCGCCCCTGCCGCGCTCGTCGATGCCGTCAAGCTCTATCGCGACGAGTTCCAGCCCTCCGAGCAACTCGCCGAGCCCTACGTGATCGCCGGTGTGAACGTGCTCGCAGCGACGACTCGGGACGAGGCCGATGAACAGCACCGGTACGTGCGCCGGCGGCGGCTCGAACGCTTCCTCACCGTGCCACGCGAGTTGACCGACGAGGAAGCCGACCAGATCCTGTCGTCACCGCAGGGCGCGCAGATCGCCCAGATGATGCACTACACGGCGGTCGGCACGGGCGCTCACGTGAAGGAGTACCTCGACGGCTTCGTCGAACTCAGCGGCGCCGACGAACTCATGGTCGTCCACCCCTCTCCCACGCTCGAGCAACGGCTCGCATCACTCGAACTCCTGGCGGCCCACCCGCCCGTCGGAAAGACGGCGGCATAGCTGCGACTA
>CBFCWZ010000139.1:0-9291 GCA_965601935.1 uncultured Ilumatobacteraceae bacterium | reverse complement strand
GACCGCGGGCGTCCGGTGGTGCGTCTCGAGCCGTACGCCGCCACAGCGCTCGAACGAGGCATCGAGGAGGGGTGGGTCGAGCCTCCGCGACGAAGTCGTCTGAACCCGCCTCTGCGGCTGAAGGCCAACCGCTCCGTGATGGACGTGCTCGACGAGGATCGAGGGTGACGCTCTACGTGGACTCGAGTGCAGTTCTGAAGCGCTACCTCGACGAGCGCGACGTGCGGGTCGCGGTGGACCTGATGGCGAGCGACCCCGTTCTCGCGACATCGACCATCACCGAGGTCGAGGTTCGGCGGAATCTGGCCCGACTTCTCGACGGTGCCGAACTGGAGAAGGCGCGACGATCGTTCATCGAGGACCTCGACGCGTTTGCCCTCATCGCGGTCGACGCGACGGTCTGTAGCGAGGCCTCGCGCATCGCCGAGCAGACGTTGTGCCGCTCGCTCGACTCGATCCACGTCGCGTCGGCGGCTCGCGTGGGAACGGAGACGACTCTGCTCACCTTCGACCTGCGTCGGGCGCAGGCCGCGCGGTCCGTTGGTCTCAGCGTGGTGGGGGTGTGAACCCCGACGCCGAGGTGATGCTGCACGGGCAGTACGTTGGGTCGGGTCGGTCGTGCTCGACCCGGACGGAGGTGTCATGAGCCGAGAGCAGTTGGTGGACATTGCCAGGCGGAGCCTTGCGCATCGGGCCGCGGGTACGCAGGACCAGGCCGGGGGGGTGCACACCGTCCCGGCGAGCAACTACTTCGATCCCGACCGCTGGCGGGTCGAGATGGACAACGTGTTCCTCCGTCTCCCGCTCGTCGTGGCCGGGTCGTGCGAGCTGCCGAACACCGGTGACTACCTCGCCGGCGAGATCGTCGACACCCCCTTCCTGCTCATCCGCGGTTCCGACGGCGAGGTGCGGGCGTTCCTCAACATGTGCAGCCATCGCGGGTCGGTCATCGCGAAGGAGGGGACCGGGAACACGCGCCGCCACACGTGTCCGTACCACGCCTGGACGTACGACGAGTCGGGCGACCTGGTGGGCATCCTCGATGCCGCCGACTTCGGCGAGGTCGACCGCTCCTGCAACGGCCTCACCGCCTTGCCATGCGCGGAACGGGCCGGGCTGATCTGGATCCACCTGCGTCCCGAGGCGAAGATCGACATCGACACCTTCCTCGGTGGCTACGGCGACCTGCTCGAGCACCTCGACTTCGCCAGCTGTCATCCGGCGGGCCGCCAGGCGATCGACGGGCCGAACTGGAAGGTCGCCTACGACGGGTACCTCGACTTCTACCACCTGCCGATCCTGCACAAGGACACGTTCGGTCCGCAGATGTCGACCAAGGCGCAGTACGACGCGTGGGGCCCACACCAGCGCGTCACATCACCCGAGCGGGGGAACGAGAAGCTGCTCGGCGTGCCCGAGGACGAGTGGGAGATCGAGCATCTCATCAGCGGGGTCTGGACGATCTTCCCCCATGTGTCGATCGCCGCGTTCGACGCCAACGGCAAGGTCTGGATGGTGTCGATGCTCTACCCGGGCAGCGCCCCCGAGTCGTCCACCACCGTGCAGCTCTTCTTGCACACCCGCCCGCCCGACGACGAGCAGGCCGAGGTGATGGAGCAGAGGTTGGAGTTCAACCGCTACGTCGTGGGGCAGGAGGACTACTCCACGGGCCTGCGCCTGCAGAAGGCTCTGCAGACGGGTGGCAAGCCGGTCGCGTTGTTCGGCCGCAACGAGGGTGGCGGCCAGCACTTCCACCGCTTCCTCGACCAGCTCCTCGAGGTCGACGACGCCGACCTCGCGACCTTCTTCAAGAACCGACACTCCTGAAGCGGTGTCAGACACCGCTTCACCTTTCTGGGTCAGCGGAGGGTGCGGACCGGATCGGTGCCGTCCCAGTCGACGGCTGCGTGGCGGACCAGTTCGTAGAAGCTGCGCAGGCCGGGCGTGGCCTCGTAGATCTCGGTCATGTGCCCGAACTCGGCCATCGTGTCGATGAAGGCGAACTCGGTGCCGGTGGTCGTCTCGGCCCGCGCGGCCACCTCGAGGCCGGCGTCGGCGACGCGGTCGTAGGTCGATGTCAGGTCGTCCACCATCGCGGCCATGTGGTGCAACCCGAACTCTCCCGGGGCGTACATCTCGCGGAACGGCGACGGCCCCTCCCGGTCCTGCTGGACCAACTCCAACATGACGTCGCCCCATTGTCCGTACGCAGACGTGTGGAGGAAGTCGTGGGGCTCGCCCCGGACCTCGCCCCAGGCCAGCTCGATCTTCTCGATCACGTGGAACGGCCCGGCCCCGTGGAGGCCGACCATCCGTCGAGCCGCGTCACGGACGTCCGGGACGAAGTAGGCGATCTGGACGACGGGGCCGAAGACCGTGTGGCCCATCACGTGGCCGACGACTCGAACCACACGCCGTCGTCACTCCGGCGGATGTGGCCGGACGTGGGCGGCGCGAAGTGGGTCCCCAACACGAGCACGTCGGAGTCGGCGTACTGCTCGACGACCTTCCGGCGGGTGATCGTGGACTGCTCGACGTCCCAGTCGAACAGGGCCGGCAGCTCGGGGTGCCTGATCTGGAGGGGCGTGTGGAAGACGTCGCCGGTGATGAGGGCCCGTTCGCCCTGCGATTCGATCAGCACCGAGACGTGGCCCGGCGTGTGGCCGATCGTGGGGACGGTCCGGACCTCGGCGGTGATGGTGTGGCTGGTGTCGATGAGGTCGGCCAGCCCCGCGTCGATGACCGGGCGGATGTCGAGTTCCTCGATCGCCATGTCGTCCTCCTCTGAGGCGAGGTGGTCGATGTCGTCGCGGCCGAACAGGTATCGGGCGTTGCCGAACGTCGGAACCCGTTCACCGTCGACGACCCGCGTGTTCCATCCCACGTGGTCGAAGTGGAGGTGGGTGCACAGGACGACATCGACCCCGTCGAGTCCACCGTCCACCTCGGCTGCCAGCCGCTCGAGGAAGTCCGGGTTGCCGGGCACCACCCGCACGGGGTCGTCACCCACACACGTGTCGACGATGATCGTGCGCCCCTCGCTCTCCACGACGAAGGTGTGGAACGAGAGGAGCAGGAACTCTCGTGCGAAATACGGCTCCAGCCATCCGGAGTTCTGAGCGAGCTGTTCGTCGGTGATGTCCGGTACCAGCATCTCGCGCGGCGTCGGCACGATCCACTCACCGACCCGTGTCACCTTCACCTCCCCGACGGTCCAGCGCAACGTCGGACCCGGCACCAGCCCGTCCAACAGCTCGGCGAACTCGTCGTCGGTGGTCTCGCTCATCGTCCCCCTCGTTTCCCCTCGCGGCCAGTACAGCACGTACGCGCCGCCGGGATAGGACTGCGCACGGAGGACTATGGAATGATCGCCACATGGTGCATCCTCGACCGTTCCGCTTCGGTGTCATGGCGGCCAACGCCCGATCCTCGTCCGAGTGGGTCGAGACGGCGAAGAAGGCAGAAGACCTCGGCTACTCGGCGCTGCTGATGCCCGACCACTTCGGCGACCAGTTGTCGCCGCTGGCCGCCTTGTCGACGGCGGCAGCGGTCACCGAGACCCTGCGTGTCGGTGCCCTCGTGTTCGCCAACGACTTCCGCCACCCTGCGGTTCTGGCGAAGGAGGCAGCCACCCTCGACCTGCTCAGCGACGGTCGCCTCGAGGTGGGGGTCGGTGCAGGGTGGATGAACGACGACTACGCGTCGACCGGAATCGTCCAGGACCGCCCCGGTGTGCGCATCGACCGCATGATCGAGGGCATCGAGGTGCTACGCGGCCTGTGGAGCAATGAGCCGTTCTCCTTCGTCGGCGATCACTACACGATCACCGACATGACCGGTCACCCGAGGCCGGTCCAGCCTGGCGGACCCCCGCTGGTCGTCGGGGGTGGCGCCAAGCGCGTGCTGTCGACGGCGGCACGGCTGGCCGACATCGTGGGGGTCAACCCGAACGTCGGGGAGGGAACGGTCGGCCCCGAGGCCATCGCGTCGATGTCGGCCGACGCCACCGAGCAGAAGCTCGGCTGGGTGCGCGATGCCGCAGGCGACCGTTTCGACTCGATCGAGATCAGCATCCTGAAGTTCGTCACCATCATCACCGACGCCCGCGACGTGGTCGCCGAGAAGGTCGGTGGGGCGATGGGAATGGACGCCCCCACGATCCTTGCCAGCCCGCACACCATCATCGGCTCGGCCGAGCAGGTCGCCGACGAGCTCGTCGAGCAGCGCGAGCGGTGGCAGGGTTCGTACGTGACGGTGCAGTCCGACGCGCTCGACTCCTTCGCCCCGGTCGTCGCCGCTCTCGCCGGTACCTGATTCGTCCCGACCTCTCGCAGGTCAGCGACGCGCTCTCGAACGAAACTGTACGGTCGCCGGAATGGCAGGACACCCGTCCCGGAACATGCCGACGGTGGTGGTGTCGCGCCGGCCGGTCGAGGGGCGGGAGCGGGAGTTCGAACGGTGGTTACGTCGGCTGGCCGCCGCGGCGCGGGAGGCGCCGGGGCACGTGCGAGCCGACGTGCAGCCACCCGACGACGTTCATCCCGGCGAGTGGACGATCGTCTACCAGTTCCGGGATGCCGAGGCGCTGCAGGGGTGGCTCGGCTCCCAGGTCCGGCAGTCGATGATCGACGGCGGTCGGGAGTTGATGGTCGGCGAAGGGCGAGAGCAGGTACTGGCCCTGGCCGATCAGCGCGACTCGGTCACCGCGTTCTCGTCGTTCCGGGTCCGCCCGGGGGAGGAGGAGCGGTACCTCGCGCTGTATGAGCGTCTGATCGAACGCCTCGAGGGGTTCGACGGGTTCTCGAGCAGCGAACTCTACGAGCCGGTGCCCGGCGTCCAGGACGAGACCGTGGTGGCCTTCGCCTTCGACACCGGTGAACACCTGCGTACCTGGCTCGAGTCGGACGAGCGCCAAGAGGTGCTGGCAGAGATCGGCGAAGTGTTGGAACGGGACCCGACGCTCAATGTGGTGGGCGGGTTCGTCGGCTGGTTCGGCGAGCCCGGAGTCGCCGAGGTGACGCGTTGGAAGCAGGCGTCGATCGTCCTGCTCGCGCTCTTCCCGACGTCGCTCGTGCTGACCGTCGTCCGCAACTGGCTGTTCCCCGACATCGGCCTCGTCCTCGGGGTGCTGTTCGCCAACGTCCTCGGCGTGATCGTCCTCACCTGGATGCTGATGCCCCACCTGACGAAGCTCTTCGCCGGCTGGCTCCGTCGCTGAGCGACGTTCAGGCGTCGGCCGTCGCGCGTGCTTCGGCGGCGGTCTTGAGCGCCACATTCATCGCCTCGAAGCCGGCGAGAGTGTGGCGGTCGAGGGAGGAGCGCATGAACCGCACCAACAGACCCCGGAAGGACTCGGCGTGGACGAGCACGGTGGCTCCTTGCGGTGTCGAGCGGAGTTCGAACCGGTGGCGACCGTCGAAGAGCCCCGGCACGCCGGCCCGGCCGAGCCACTCGAACGTCCGCTGGGGCTCGACCTCGGTCACCGTGGGCCGGAACGTCATCTCCTTGCCGCCGGGCGGGGACATCCGGTTCACGAGCCGTTCGCCCACCTCGACCCGCCCGGCCGACTCGACGATGAACGGGTTCCACTCGGCGTAGTGGTCGAGGTCGACCAGGACCTCCCACACGACCCGGGCCGGTGCCTCGATGGTGACCTCGGTGTGCAGTTCGTGCTTCATCTCGATCTCTCTCCTAACGCAACATGGAATGCGTTAAGACTCTGACAGACTCTCGTCGTTAACGCAACCCTGGATGCGATAAGATCCAGGCATGACGTCCGAGGTGACCGCACGTGTCGGCGACCAGCGACCGGGCGGGCGGGCCAGCCGTGTGCGTTCGGCAGTGCTCCGTGCCGCCGCCGAGCGGTTGACCGAGGTGGGTTACGACGCCCTCACCTACGACGACGTCGCCCGCCGGGCCGACGTGCACAAGACCACCGTGTACCGACGGTGGCCCTCGAAGCCCGGACTGGTGGCCGACGCCGTCGGCCTGCACAGCGAGGAGAACGTCCCGATCCCCGACACCGGGTCGTTCACCACCGATCTGGAGGCGCTGGCTGGTGCGGTGGCGGCCAACATCGGCTCCGTTGGTGGGGCGCGCCGGTCGCGATCGATCGTCGCCGCTGCAACGGTCTCCGACGAACTCGCCGACGCTCTCCACCAGTTCATGCGTAGCCGCATCACGCTTGCCGAGCCGGTGGTTGCCCGGGCGATCGAGCGGGGGGAACTCCCCACCGGGACCGATCCTCACGTGGTGGTCGAAGCCCTCGTCGCACCGATCTGGTTCCGGCTCCTGCTCACCGGCGAGCCGCTCGACGACCACTTCCTGGAGCCACTCTGCAACCTCGTCCGAGTGGGGGCGGGGGCGACCTGACCACTCCCGTGAGGGTGCGGGGCGTCAGTTGAGGGAGGACCGGATGGCGAGCTCCTCCGCCGGCAGTTCCACGACGGCACCCGCACTGAGCAGGCCGAGCCCGAGGCCGATCGGGGAGCCCCAGCCGGGCAACTGCTGTTGCAGCAGGTCGATCTCGTGGCGCGCGGCGGCTTCGTCCGACCGTCGCCCGTCGTGGTCGGTACCGAGTTCATCCAGCGAACCATTGGAGTCGAGAGCGTTCATCGGGAGACCTCGGGGCCCTCGACGTGGATCACGGTCTTTCCGCTGGCCCGGCCGGACTCCAGCTGCCGAACTGCGTCGATCGCCTGCTCGAGCGGGAAGCGGCCGCCGATGCTCGGGACGACGTCACCGGACTCGAGGTGAGCCGCCAGCCGTTCCATGTAGGAGTGGTGCTCGGTGCTGAGGAACATGGTGAGGCGCTGGCTCACGAAGGGGGAGAGCACGGCGGCGCGGAGCTGCCGGCCGACGCCGCCCGTGACCCGATTGCCGTTCTCCCCGCCGACGAAGACGAGGGTGCCGGTCGATGTGAGCAGGCGCCGGAGCTCGCGGATCGGGTTGCGCCCACCGATGTCGAGGACGAGGTCGTAGCGCTCAGGGATGTCGGTGATGGCGGTGGTCCGGTGGTCGAAGACGTGCTCGGCGCCGAGTGACGCGACGAGTGGCAGGTTCCGGGTCCCGGCGACGCCGTCGACCACGCCGCCGACTGCACGGGCGAGTTGCACGGCGAAGGTGCCCACCCCGCCGGAGGCGCCGATCACGAGGACCCTCTGCCCCGGCTCGAGGTGCCCGACGTCGGTCAACGCCTGCAGCGCAGTGATTCCCGAGACAGCCGACGCCGCAGCCTGTTCGAATGTGACGTCGCTCGGCTTCTTCGCCAGCTTGGCCTCGGATGCTGCGGTGAACTCGGCGAACGAGCCACTGGCGATCCCGAACACCTCGTCGCCGACGGCGAAGCGGGTCACCTCGTCGCCGACCGCACGGACGACGCCGGCGACGTCGAGCCCGAGCACCGGCTGCTTCGGCCGGAGCAGGCCGAAGCCGGCGAGACGGACCAACCACGGGCGGCCGGTCATCAGGTGCTCGGTGCCGCGGTCGACCGCAGCGGCGCGCACTTCGATGAGGGCCTCGTTCGGCTCGATCGAGGGCACGTCGACCTCGTCGAGTCTCAGCACGGAGCTGTCGCCGTACTGGTGCTGTGTGACTGCTCTCATCGTCATGGCCTCCGTGGCCGTCGGTTCGGTCGTTCGGTCGTCGGTCAGTGTGCTCATCGGACTCTCCGGATTCGTTCTCGACTCTTCGTACTTTGTACGACGGGACTATAGTCGTACTTAGTACGATGTCAACCAGGTTCTGAAGGGAACGACCGATGACACCGCAGAGATCCACTCAGCAGGCTCCGGCCGCTCCGGAACGGAAACCCCGCCTCACCGCGGAACGGGTGATCGACGGCGCCGTCGCTCTGGCCGATCAGATCGGGACCGACGCACTGACCATCCGCAAGCTCGCCGACGCCATCGACGCGAAGCCGATGACCATCTACCACCACGTCCCGAACAAGGAGGCGATCATCGACGGCATGGTCGATCACGTCTTCGACGAGATCGAGCTCCCCCCGACCGACACCGATTGGCGCACGGCCATCCTCGTGCGGTGCAACTCGATGAGGCAGGTGCTGGCCCGCCACCCCTGGGCGGCGCCGCTGATGGAGACTCGTACCTCCCCCGGGCCGGCGACGCTACGCCACCACGATGCAGTGCTCGGCTGCTTCCGCGGGGCGGGGTTCTCGCTCGACCTCACCAGCCACGCCTACGCGATCGTCGATGCCTTCCTCTTCGGCTTCGCCCTTCAGGAATCCACGCTGCCTGCGACGGCCGGTGACGACATGGCCGAGCTGGCCGGCTCGATCGCCGACCTGATGTCGGCCGACCTCTATCCCCACCTGGCCGAGTTCACCGCCGACCACGTACTCCAGCCCGGGTACGACTTCGGCGCACAATTCGACGTGGGCATCGACCTCATCCTGGACGGCCTCGAACGTGCCGCCGAGGCCGAGACCTGAGCCCCATGGCGCGAAACGCCGGGATCGGAACGAGTCGGCGCGGCCCGACTCCGGTGCCGTTCCCGTCACGACCGGCGGCGCGGCATCCGGCGCGGTCATCCTCGCCGACGCGACGCGAG
Organism: uncultured Ilumatobacteraceae bacterium; assembly: GCA_965601935.1. GTDB lineage: Bacteria > Actinomycetota > Acidimicrobiia > Acidimicrobiales > Ilumatobacteraceae > CBFCWZ01. The sequence continues at coordinate 720 of CBFCWZ010000139.1, read as the reverse complement.
GACCACACCACATCGCATCGCCTCGGGAATTACGAGAAGCTGGGACCGATGGACGCTGAGCTGATCGACCGGACGACCCGCCGGTACCTGTACGCCGCGGCGTGCGCCTTCGCACTGCTGGTGGTGACGTACGTCGTTCTCGTGCGCACCGATTGGGGGCAGCGATTCGACGACATCGCCTTCGACGGGCGTGAGATCGAGGACCCGGAGATCACCCGGGCGACCAACGATCTCCTGCACGCCGTGACGCGGACCACGCTGCTCCTGCTCACGGCGTCGATCGTTGCCGTCGCGCTGGCGCGGCGTCGCGTTCGACTCGCCCTCGCCGCCGGTGCGGCGGTGGTAGCGTCGGTGGTGACGACGGAGTTCCTCAAGCTGAGGCTGCTCGACCGCCCCGACCTGGACGGCATCGCCGGTATCGAGCAGAACAGCTTCCCGAGTGGGCACGCCACCATCGGTATGGCGCTCTCGCTCGGGATCGTGATGGTCGCTCCACACCGCTCACGATGGATTGCGGCCGTCATCGCGGTCGTCACCTCGACCGCGTTCGGGGTCGGCGTCCTCGCCACCGGCTGGCACCGGCCGAGTGACTCGGTCGGTGCCTATCTGGTCTGCGTGATCATGTTCTGCCTAGCCACGGCCGCCCTGCTGAAGTGGCGGGGTGCCGGCCAGGACGAGATGGGAACGGTCGAGGAGCGTCTCACACCGGCTGCGGCGGCG
>CBFCWZ010000138.1:0-9327 GCA_965601935.1 uncultured Ilumatobacteraceae bacterium | reverse complement strand
TGTTCGAGGTCGACGCCCGCGCGGCCCTCCCACCGGTCCTGCGCCCGGGCGTGCTGCGCTCCGACATCGCCCGAGGCTCGCCGGATGACCGCCCTTTCAGGCCGAGATTCCTGGTCCCGGACGTACGAGCACCTGGTCGATTCGCGGCTCCTCGCCGCACCCGGCACACTTCGTGTGCAGTTCGACCCGCCCCCCGCACGAGTTGTGTTCGAAGAGGATCGGCGGGCCGTTCGGGGCGGCCCAGCGGTCGCCCCACTCGGTGAGGGCCATCACGACGACTGCGAGCTCATGGCCCTTCTGAGTGAGCAGGTAGCGGCGTGTCCGGGCGTCGTCGCCCTGCTCGACCTCCATCAGACCATCGGAGACGAACACTTCCAGCCGCTTCGTCAGCACGTTGGGAGCGATGCCGAGCGACTTCTCGAACTCGGAGAAACGGGTGCAATCAGCGAACGCGGCGTTGCGGATGATCAGCAGGCTCCAGCGCTCGCCGACGACCTCGAGCGCGCGAGCTGCAGAGCAGTTCTCCCGCGGGTAGAGCCGATCGAGCATGTGCACACGGTAGCGAATTTCACTTGCATGAAGAAAGTTCGACCACTACTTTCACTTGCATGACGCAAGCAGATACGGCCCACCATCCCGTCGGAACGCGCGAGGAGTGGAGGAGGGCCAGGCTCGAGCTGCTGGAGGCCGAGAAGGAGGTCACCCGGCGCAACGACGCGGTGACCCGGCAGCGGATGGCGCTCCCCTGGGTGAGGGTCGATGAGCCCTACGTGTTCGACACCGAGAGCGGCGAGGCGACGCTGGCCGACCTCTTCGACGGTCGGTCTCAACTGATCGTGTACCACTTCATGTTCGGGCCCGACTGGGACGAGGGGTGTCCCAGTTGCTCGGCCATGTCCGACGGCCTCGACCACACCCACCGCCACCTCCAGAGCCACGACGTCTCCTACACCGCAGTCTCCCGAGCACCGCTCGACAAGTTGCTGGCGTACCGCGAGCGGATGGGATGGACCTTCCCATGGGCCTCGTCGGGCCGGTCCGACTTCAACTTCGACTTCGACGTGTCGTTCACCGAGGAGTCGGTGGTCGGCGGCGCGTCGTACAACTTCCGGCCGATGGAGGGCGCCGCGCTCGATCCCGCCAACCTGCCCTCGGAGGCGCCCGGGATGAGTTCGTTCGTCATGCGCGACGGCGAGGTCTTCCACACCTACTCGGCGTACGCCCGCGGCCTCGATGTGCTCTGGAACATGTGGCAGTGGTTCGACCGCGCCCCGCTCGGTCGCAACGAGGGTGACTGGTCCTGGTTCCGACGCCAGCCGGCCGTCGCCGACGACGGCGACTGATCAGTCGGCCGGCTGATCGGGCGTGGCGTCGGCCTGAGGGCCCGGCTTCCGGCGGAGTCGGTCGATCATCGACGGGGGCCGTTCGCCGTTCTGGATCACTCCCAGCAACCGATCGACGTCATCGATCATCGCGTCGGCGCGGCGGCGGCCGCCGTGGGCCAGCCAACCACCCAGGCCGACGGCGGGAAGTGAAACGAGCAGGAATCCCGGCACCAGCGCGGTCAGTGCGGCGACCGAGCCCAACACCCCGGCGCCGGAGACGGCGACACCGGTGTTCACGGCCGACGAACGGTCGCTCGCACGGTCGATGGTCAGCCGCACCGCCGTGGCGGTGTGACCGTCGATCGGGGTCACTTCGGCGACCACCCGGTCGGCCTCCTCGGCCGAGGCGGTGAGCGGTGGGCGCTTCACGCGCGAGAGAGCCGCCCACACGCCGGTACGGGGCATCCACTCGGTGGTGCCGTCGGCCCTTCGGATCGCCACCAACTTGCCGCTGGCCGACAGCCAGGCGTCGAGCAGGGCGAGGACGTCATCGGCGTCGGCCTCGACAACCGTGCTGGCCACGATGGTCCGGGGCCCGACGACCCGATCAGCGGCTGACGGCTCGGTCTCGGCAGACAGGCGTTCCAGCGCGAGCGAGCGGCGCACCGCCGCCGGGTCGATCCCCGCCTCGCCGGCCGCCTCGATCAAGAGCTCCTCGTCGACCACACCGGGCTCGTCGGTCTCGGGAAGCTCGTCTCGCGACAGTTCTTGGGCGCGGCGCAGCACCCTCTCCATCGCTTCGCGGTCGAGCTTGTCGCCCACGACCGCGATGATACGGGGATCGGATCGCGGACGACCCTGCAAGACTCACCGCCGATGACCGACTCCGGCACCGAGGCCCACGAGCGCTTCATGCGTCTCGCTCTCGGCGAGGCGCGCTCCGCCGAGGAGCACGACGATGTCCCGATCGGCGCCGTGATCGTCCACGATGCCGACGTGATCGCCGCCCGCCACAACGAGCGCGAACTCACGAAGGATCCGGTCGCCCACGCCGAGGTGCTGGCGATGCGCGACGCGGCGGCCGAACTCGGCCAGTGGCGACTCGACGAGTGCACGCTCTACGTCACTCTCGAGCCATGCGCGATGTGCGCCGGCGCGATGGTGAACGCCCGGCTCGGACGGCTCGTCTATGGGGCCACCGACCCGAAGGCGGGCGCCGCCGCCAGCCACTACCACCTACTCGACGGCGACGTGCTCAACCACCGGGTCCCGACGACGAGCGGAGTCCTCGAGACGGAGGCGGGCGACCTGCTCCGGGCCTTCTTCCGGCGGCGCCGATGACTGCCCCGGTCGCGGTGCTCGGCGTCCCCTACGACGCCCGGTCGTCGTTCCTGCGCGGTGCCGCAGAGGGGCCGCGAGCGGTCCGCCAGGTGCTCCACGGCGGCATGGCCAACTGGAGCACGGAACTCGGCACCGAGTTGGAGGAGGGGGTCCACTTCGAGGACCTCGGTGACCTCGATCTCCCTGACGATCCGGCTGTCGCCTTCCCCACGATCCGCGACGCGGTCGCCGCAGCGCGCGGTGCCGGACGACGAATCGTCTCCGTCGGGGGCGACCACTCGATCACGTTCCCGATCGTCGAGGGCCTCGGTGAGCCCGACCTCACGATCCTGCACTTCGACGCCCATCCCGACCTCTACGACGAGCTCGACGGCGACCGGCTCAGCCACGCCTGCCCGTTCGCCCGCATCATGGAGGCCGACCTCGCGACCCGGCTGATCCAGGTCGGCATCCGTACCGCCACAGCCCACCAGCGCGAGCAGGCCGCACGGTTTGGTGTCGAGACCTTCACCGCCGACGAATGGGACGGCACACTCCCTCAGCTCGGCGGACCCGTCTACGTCACGATCGACCTCGACGCCATCGACCCGAGCGAAGCCCCGGGCGTCTCCCATCACGAGCCCGCCGGGCTGAGGGTTCGCCAGATCCTGCGCGCCGTCCACGAACTGGGCCGGCGCGGTGTCGATGCGGTCGGTGCCGACATCGTCGAATTGAACCCGTCGCGTGACCTCCACGGCATGACGGCCGCCGTCGCGGCCAAGCTCCTGCGCGAAGTCCTCGGAGTACTCGCCGCACGGTGACGTGCCCCTCCGGGGTGGAGCGTCGAGCCGGACTCGGCCGCTGCCACGGCGCGGCGACGATGGACTGGCCGTGCCCCGATTCGAGGAGTCCGCACCACGACCAGCGGCGAATCCGGCCGACGAAACAGGGCCACGTCGGTGGTCGCGGCACTGGTTCCGATCGCCGGGGATCGTCGCTAGCCTGAATTCCGGAAGGCTGCCAGAGCGGACGAATGGGACGGCCTCGAAAGCCGTTGAGGTCCTCGTGGCCTCCGTGGGTTCGAATCCCACGCCTTCCGCCAGCGGACGACCCGGGTTCCACAGCCCGGGTCGTTTGCCTTTTTCGGTGCACCGACGACGTCAGTCGGTGCAGACCGTGTTGTTCGCCGGGGGCTCCAGCCAGACCAGGTAGTCCTCCACCAACTGCTGCGCACAGGTGCTGGCGCTGTAGCCGGTGTGGCGGTCGGCCTCGACGATGATCAGACGCCCATCGTCGAGTGCCGCAGCCATTGCCGTCGAACTGTCGAGCGGAGTGCTCGGGTCGCCGGTGGTGCCGATCACCACGATCGGGCCGGCACCGACGCCGGTGATCTCGCCGCGTTCCTCGGCGGTCTCCGGGAAGAACGTGCAGAAGTAGCTGCCGGTCGTGTACGGGAACAGGCGGGGTGCGACGCCGAGCAGCTCCTGGGCGTCGGCGTCGGACTCCTCGACGGTCTTGCGCTCGGCGACGTCGGCGCACGAGATCCCTTGGAACGCCTCGATCAGGTTGCCGTACTCGCCTCCGTCGCCCCGCCGGTAGTAGGCGTCGTGGAGCGCGAGGAGCCCGAGGCCGTCGCCTTCCAGCGCGTCCTGCAGCGACCTCTCGAGGGCGGGCCAGTACGCGTCGGAGTACATGGCCTGTGTGACCCCACCGAGCATCACCTGCTGGTTGACCGGGATGCGGTCGGAACTGGTCGGCACCGGGTTCTCGTCGACCGCCGCGAGCAGCAGGTCGTACGCCCCCTCGGCGTTGCCGTCGTTGTGGAACACACAGTCGTCATCGGCGCTGCACTGGGCGAGGAACGTGTCGAGGGCGGCCTCGAATCCGGCCCTCTGCTGGCGCTGCGCCTCGAGCGGGTCGGCATTCGGGTCCGCGGCCCCGTCGAACACGGCGGCCCGCACCGTCTCGGGGAACATCGTCGCCCACACTCCGCCGAGCTCGCTGCCGTAGCTGAACCCGAAGTAGGAGACCTGCTCCTCGCCGAGCGCCCGGCGGATCGCATCCATGTCGCGAGCCGAGTTGTTGGTTCCGGCGAGCGGCAAGGCATCACCGGTGCGCTCGGCGCACTGCTCGGCGAACCGCTGCGCCTGATCGATCAGTACCTGCTTCTCCGCGTCGTCGTCCGGGGTGACGTCGGCGGATCCGAAGAACTCGTCGTACTGGTCGTCGTCGATGCAGTCGATCGCCCCATCACTCGATCCCGTGCCGCGCGGATCCCACGACACGATGTCGAAGCGGTCGGTGATCTCCGAGGGGAACCACGTGGTGGCATTGCGGGCGATCGTGCTGGCACCCACGCCGGGGCCGCCGTTGTTGGACAACAGCGAGCCGATCCGCTCGTCCTCGTCGGCACGATGACGCACGACGAACAGGTCGATCGTTCCCGCCGCGGGGTCCGAGTAGTCCATCGGGACGGTGAGCCAGCCACCCTCGGTGCGCGAGCCCACCTGCTCCCAACTGATCGAGTAGTCGAGCTGGTTCTCCACCTCGTCAGGCGCCTCGGTGGTGGGTGCCGACGTGGTGACGGGTGCCTCGGTGGCGACCGGCGCATCGGCGAACAGATCGCGGGTGACGGGTGGGGTCTCCCCTGCCCGCTCGTCGTCGCTCCCGGAACACGCAGCGAGCACGAGCGCCGAGACCACGAGGAGGAGGGATCCACGGCGCATTCGGGCCAAGGGTACGAGGGATTCGGCACCCTCCGGTCGCGCTGGCTGGGGGTATTCGCGGGATCCGGCGGGAGAATGGACACATGCGCATGCCTCCTCACAGGATGATGCCCGGGGACAAGGAGGCGATCCGTGGAGCCGAGCTTTCCTCGGGCACCCTCCGGAGGGTCTGGACCTTCGCCCGGCCCTACCGCGGGACCATCATCTTGTTCCTGCTGTCGATCCTGGCTGCCGCGCTCCTCGCGCTGGTTCCGCCGTTCGTGGTGCGCCGGATCATCGACGTCGCGATCCCCGATGGTGACCGCGGCGCCATCATCGCCCTCGCCACCGTGGCGGTCGTGGCCGCCCTTGCCGACGCGGGTCTGGCGATCATCCAACGCTGGTGCAGTGCTCGCGTCGGGGAGGGACTCATCTACGACCTCAGACGCGAGTTGTTCGCCAAGGTCCAGCGGATGCCGATCGCGTTCTTCACCCGCACCCCGACCGGATCGATCATCTCCCGCCTGAACAACGACGTCATCGGCGCCCAGACCGCCGTCACGAGCACGCTCGGCAGCGTGGTGAGCAACGTCATCGTGCTCGTGACAACGCTCGCCGCGATGCTCGCCCTCGAGTGGCGGCTCACCCTGCTCACCCTGGTCGTGCTGCCCCTGTTCATCATCCCGGCCCGTCGCGTCGGCAGCCGCCTGCAGGACATCTCCCGCGAGCAAATGGGCCACAACGCGGCCATGAACACCCAGATGACCGAGCGGTTCAACGTGGCCGGAGCCACCCTCGTGAAGCTGTTCGGGTCGGGGGCGCGAGAGCGGACGTCGTTCGAGGCGCGGGCGGTGGGCGTGCGAGACACAGGTGTGCGTGCGGCCATGCTCGGTCGGGTCTTCTTCGTCGCCCTCGGCCTCGTCGGGGCGATCGGCACGGCCGCCATCTACGGCGTCGGGGCGCTCATGGTGGTCGACGGTGACATCACCACCGGCACGCTCGTCGCCCTGGCCGCGCTCGTCACCCGCGTGTACCAGCCACTCACGGGGCTCACGAACGCGCGGGTCGACCTGATGACGTCGATGGTCAGCTTCGAACGGGTCTTCGAGGTCCTCGACGCTCCCGAGGCGATCCAGGAGAGGCTCGGTGCCGTCGACCTCGTCGACCCGACCGGCAAGGTCGAGTTCGATCACGTCCGCTTCCGCTATCCACCGGCGAGTGCGACCGCCATCGACTCGATGGAGCAGAACGCCGGGTTGGGCGGCGACACCGACCCGGACGTCGACGTGCTCGACGACCTCCACCTCACCGTGGAGCCGGGAGAGACGGTCGCCCTCGTCGGCGCGTCGGGCGCCGGCAAGTCCACCACCGTGTCGCTCGTGCCGCGTCTCTACGACGTGACCGAGGGCGCCGTGCGGATCGACGGGAACGACGTGCGCGACCTCACTCTCGACTCACTTCGCCGTGCCGTCGGCGTGGTGTCGCAGGACCCCCACCTGTTCCACGAGTCGATCGGCGACAATCTCCGCTACGCCGACCCCGACGCTGACGTCGACAAGATCATCGATGCGGCGAAGGCGGCACGGATCCACGACACGATCGCCGCCCTGCCCGACGGCTACGACACCGTCGTCGGCGAACGCGGCTACCGCCTGTCGGGCGGCGAGAAGCAGCGGCTGGCGATCGCCCGCCTTCTGCTCAAGGACCCGGCGGTGATGATCCTCGACGAAGCGACGAGCCATCTCGACAACGACAACGAGGCCCAGATCCAGGCCGCGCTCGAGCACGCCCTCGAAGGCCGCACCGCGCTGGTGATCGCCCATCGCCTCTCGACCATTCGCTCGGCCGACCGCATCGCCGTCGTCGGTGGCGGCCGGATCGTCGAGATCGGCACCCACGACCAACTGGTCACCGCGGGTGGCCATTACGCGCGCCAACTCCAAGCCGGAGAGCTCGTCGCCGGAGCCTGATTCGTTCACGTTTCGGTCGGGATCGTTGCGGCCCGATCCGCACACTCCGCGACCGAAACGAGGGAAGTGGGGGCTCGGCACTAGCGTCGCCAGAGTGATCGAGGCTGCCGTCCGAGCCGCATCCGTCCCGCCGTTCCACGCCATGGCGATGGCGCGCCACGCATTCGAGCGGGAGGCGAGCGGGGAGAGAGTGTTCCACCTCGAAGTCGGACAGCCGTCCACCGGGTTGCCGCGTCGTGCACGCGCCGCCGTGGAGGACGCCCTGCACCACCCGTTGGGCTACACCAACGCGGCGGGCAACCAGCGGCTCCGCAGGAAGATCGCCGGGCGCTACGACGGCGTCGACGTCGAGCGGGTGCTGGTGGTGGGCGGGGCGTCCGCCGGATTCACCCTCGCCTTCCTGACGCTGTTCGAACACGGTGACCGTGTCGGGGTCATCGAGCCCGGCTACCCGTGCTACCGCAACGCCCTCCTCGCGTTGGGTCTCGAGCCGGTGGCGATCCCCGTGGGCCCGGAGACGAGGTGGGCGCCGACACCCGGACATCTCGACGCCGCCGGACACCTCGACGGGTTGATCCTGGCGTCGCCGTCGAACCCGACCGGGACCGTGCTCGAGGCCTCCGCCCTCGCCTCGATCGCCGATGCATGCGAGGCGCGCCGGATCAAGCTGATCGCCGACGAGATCTACCACGGCATCGTCGACGGTCCGCCGGCGCCACGAATCCTCGATCACACCGAGGAGGCGTTCGTCGTCAACTCGTTCTCCAAGTACTTCTCGATGACCGGCTGGCGCATCGGCTGGATCGTGGTGCCCGACTCGATCGTCGAGGTCGTGGAACGGCTCCAACAGAACCTGTTCATCTGCGCACCCCACGTCTCCCAGGTCGCTGCGCTGGGGGCGCTCGACGCGGGCGAGGAACTCGACCAGCACGTCGCCCGTTACGGCGCCAACCGCCACCTCATCCTCGGCGGCCTCGCCGGCGCCGGTATCGACGAAGTGGCTCCTGCTGACGGAGCGTTCTACGTCTACGCCCACGTACCCCAGTACACCCGTGATCTCGGGATCGATTCGATGCAACTCTGCGCACGCTGGCTCGACGAGTTGGGTGTGGCGGCCACGCCGGGCGTCGACTTCGACCTCTCCCGCGGCCACGAGTACGTGCGGTTCTCCTACGCCGGCTCGGCCGACGACATCGGCGCGGCATGTGAGCTGTTGGCTGGTTGGCGACCGTGACGACGCCGCTCGCCGACCTGCGGGTCATCGACATGTCGACCGTGCTGGCGGGTCCGAACTGTGCCCGCTACCTCGCCGACTTCGGCGCGACGGTCGTCAAGGTCGAGCGCCCGGGTGGCGACAGCCTCCGCAACATGGCATGGCGCGACCCGCACGACGGCGAAGGTCTGTGGTGGAAGCTCGTCAACCGCAACAAGTACACCGTCACCCTCGACCTCAAGGACGACGCCGATCGGGACACGCTGCTCTCACTCGCCGGCGACGCACACGTCTTCGTCGACAACTCACGCCCAGGCGTGCTCGAGAAGCTCGGGGTCGGTCCCGAGGTGCTGCTGGAACGCAACCCCGCCCTGGTGATCACCCGCGTCAGCGGCTTCGGACAGGACGGGCCCTACGCCCAACGACCGGGATTCGCCACGATCGCCGAGGCGATGTCCGGGCTCGCCGCACTCAACGGCGAGCCGGACGGCCAGCCACTGCTCCCACCGATCGCCCTCACCGACGAGGTGACCGGGCTGGGCGCTGCATTCGCCACGATGGTGGCCCTCCACGCAGGTGTCGGCCAGGTCGTCGATGCAAATCTGCTGGAGACGATGTTCCACCTGATGGGGCCACTCGCCTCGCTCTACGGCACCACCGGTGAACAACAATCGAGGCTCGGATCGGGGCTCCCGTACACGGTCCCCCGCGGCACCTACCGGTGCTCCGACGGCAATTGGGTCGCCGTGTCGACGAGCAGCGACTCCGTGGCCGGGCGAGTGTGCGACCTGCTC
>CBFCWZ010000137.1:0-9383 GCA_965601935.1 uncultured Ilumatobacteraceae bacterium | reverse complement strand
CTCGGCGAAACGGACGGCGCCGGTTGCCGGACGGCCGAACAGGAGAACGGACACGGCACCACCCTCGTGGACGCCGGCATGTCCCCGCCGGTCCGACCATCCCTGTCGTCGGCTCACCCGGACGCGTTCGGTCCCCGACAGGCGGCGCGAAAGATCACAGATCTGCGCCGCCCAGGCCGGCACCAGGCCGGTGCCAAGACGGCTGGGATGTCACGGGCAGGCGGGGAGGCCGGCCCGGTTCGGAGGCGCAGTGAAGTCGTTCACCGTGTGTGCACAACCGAAGGTGGGATCGGCGACCGCGGCGGGGTCGAGCACGTCGTCGCCGGCGGGGCGAACACCGGTGTCGACCCAGTCGACGAGGTCGTCGAACGCTTGCGTCTGCTCACTCAGGCTGAAGCCGCAGTGGTTCACGTCGCGGATGGCACGCTGGACGAGCAGGTCGCTGTTGCCGTTGTCCGCCGTTCGCTCGGCGTAGATCTGCTGCATGTGGAACGGGACGAACAACTCTCCGATGGTGTGCAGGCTGAGGATCGGCACCGTCATGGTCCCGTTGATCCGGGGGCTGTCCGCCTCACTGCCAGGGGCCTTTCCGGGGCCGTTCGGCTTGCGGAACTGGGGCTCCGCGGCGATCCGCGGAATCACCTCGTTGAACTCCTGCTCCTCGGGGCTCAACGCCGGGTCACTGTCGAACTGGTAGACGGTGTCGGTGTTCTCACGGCCGGAGTCCGTCGACGCCTGCTGGAAGAAGAACGGGAACAGACCGCCGACCGGTCCGACGAAGCCCTCGTCGAAGATCGGGCGCTCACCACCGGTCAGCTGCTCGATCGTGTTCTTGTAGGTCTCCCCAGCCGGCGTGAGCGCGGGGCCGAAGAGACCGAGCGCGGCCAGCGTCGTCGTCCACTGCCCAGAGGAGTAATAGTCGTCCGGCGTCGGGACCTCGACGGAGCCGTTGGCGAGTTGCTCGGCGGCGAGATACGAGTCCTGGAAGTAGTCGAACAGCTCGCTGTCGCCCATCACGCCGCAGAGTGGTACGGCGCCGTCGAACGCGTTCGGCCACTGCTCGACCGCATGCCCGATCACGTGGCCACCCATCGAGAAGCCGAACAGGAACACCTGGTCGGGCCGGGAGACGAGTCCGGTGAACTCTTGGATCAGCGCATGCGTGTCACGCGCGCCGATCCCGGGGGCATACCCGTTCTTGCGGTAGCTGGAAGCCGCCCACGCGTAGCCCTCCTCGATCAGGTGCTGCCGGATCGGCGGCGCGTCGACGGTCAGCTCGAGGCCGTCGCCCCGGAACCCGTGCGTGTAGAGGACGAGGTCGCCGTTCCAATTCTCGGGGATCTCGATCTGATAGCCGGCACCCGACCTGACACCCCACAGCGCGTCGGCACCGGGCAGGGGGTCGAATGGCAGCTTGGATTCGTCGACGAACCAGTCGGCTTTCTTCGCCGAGGTGGTCGGACCGGCGATCGCCAGCGCCGACACACCGATCATCGCCGCAACCGCGACACGTACGAACTTCCTCATGAATCCCCTGCCTTCGCTCGAAGGACGACATCGTTGCACAACCAGCCGAAGGCGGGCGATCCGTGCTGCGGGGAACGGCATGACGACCACCGCCCCGGCCGTCCGTGCTGCGGCCTGCCGCCGGACCACGGTGGCGGGCTGGTCACTCTGCGGCGGTGCGGACTTCCTCGGCGAAGTTGGCGACGAGGGTGGCGACGTCGCGTGGCGGGTTGCTCGCCTCACATTCCTCGATGTAGGGCAGTGCGGCGACCGGGTCGTCGTTGAAGCTGTACTGCACGATCCCCATGAAGCACTGCGGATCCGCGTAGTCGGGGTCGATCTCGATGGCGGTCTCGAGAGCCACGACTGCGGCGTCGACCAGCTCTGCTGCCTCCTCTTCGGAGGCCACCTGGCGGCTGAGCAGGCCGAGCGTCCAGCCGAAGTAGGTGATCGCCTCGGAGTTCTCCTCACCGCGCTCGCGTTCCATCTCGATCACGGCGGCATAGAGGGCGTTCGCCTCGGCCATCTCACCGGTGCTCAACGCCGAACGTGCGCTGGCCAGCACGGCGCGGGCCTCGTCGCCCGGCGTGCGGCCGGTGATCTCCTGGCCGACTCCTCGCTCCCCCCACGCCGCGCCGAGCGCCAGCCCGATCCCCACGGCGGCGAGCAGGACGGCGGCCGTGACCACGGCGATCCTGCCCCAGTTGCGTGGCGGCCTGTCCCCGAGCGCGGCACGTCCCTCTTCGATCTGCCGGAGGACGGCAGCGGCACGAACGGTGTAGCCGTCCTTCAAGGTCTGGTAGTCGGCGTCGTCGACGTCGCCGGCTGCGTACTCCCGGTCGAGGTCGCGCAGCGACTGGAGGAGGAATCGCCGCTCCTCTTCGAGCTCGGCCACTACGTCGACGTCGACCGGACGAGTTCCGGTGCTCACGCCTCGTCCTCCGACTCGTCACGCAGGGCCGCGGCGACGAGTTCCCGGTCCTCCTCGGTGACGTCGCCGACCGCGTCGGCGTCGCGCTTCCACCGGCGGAACACCACGACGAGGGCGGCGACGCCGACCACGAAGCCGATGGTGGGCAGCACCCAGATGAGCGCGTCGAATCCGGATGCCTTGGGCACGAGGAGGACATCGGCGCCATACCGGTTCTCGATGAACGCGATGACCTCGTCGTCGCTCAGCTCGTTCGCCCGCACGAGTTCGGTCACCTCGTTGCGAATCGACCGCGAGGCGTTGTTCTGCGACTCGAACACGCTCTCGCCGTCGCAGATCGGACAGGCGACACGCTGGGTGATCGAGTCGACGCGATCCTCCGGCGTCTGAGGTCCCGTGTCGCGGGTGGCCCCGATCGTGAGCGCCACCGCGAGCACGACCGACATCGCGATCCAGCCGGCCCATCCCTTCACCTTGCGGTTCCACTGCTTCGCGCGTGCCATCAGCCGGTTCCCTCGCGCAGCTGTTGCATCGTGACGTTCAGGACCTCGGAGTCGACGGTCGAGATGATCCGGACGCGCACCACCCCGTTCGGATCGATGATCCACGTCTCCGGAACGGCGGCCACCCCGAAGGCGACGTCGATGGCGCCGGAGTCGGCCGGGTAGACGACCGGCCAGTCACCGCCGTACTCGGTGAAGAACTCCTCCACGTCGTCAGGGCTGTCGTTCACGACCACCGAGTAGAACTCGGCGCCGTCGGCCCCGAGCCCCTCCTGCTGTGCGACGAACTCGACCAATTCCGGGTGCTCCTGCTGGCAGGGGATGCAGTCGGCGGTGAAGAAGTTGAGCACCACCCAACTGCCCTTGCGCTGGGCGAGGTCGAACGATGCGCCGTCGTCGAGAACGCCGATGGCCTCCGGGGCCGGCCGGCCGAGGAGCGGTGAGTCACTGGTGGTCGCGTCATCGGAGCCGCTGGCGTTGATCAGCAGCACGATGAGGCCGATCATGACGACGGCGACACCCAGCGCCACCCACGGCGCGAGGCGACGCGGCGCGGCAGCGTCGGCCGTGTCGGGTGCTGTGGTCGGCTCGGTCACGACGGCACCTTCGCCGGTCCTGCATCCGCATCGGAGCCGGCGACCTCGATGGGAGCGGACACCGGGTCGAGCGGGTTGCGGCGACGGCTCCCGGGGAACGCGGCGAGCAGCGTGCCGACGGCCATGAAGAGCCCGCCGATCCACAGCCAGACGATCATCGGCTTGACGAAGGCACGAATCGTGGCGGTCGTCCCGCCGTCCTCGGCCCCCGGCTCGAGGGTCAGGTAGATGTCATTGGCCAAGCCGGTGCGCACACCGGGCGTGCCGATGTCGGTTCCCATCCGCAGATAAGTGGTGATGGCAGGGCTGATGGTGCCGTCGCCGTCGAGGATCACGTTCGCCGCCAGCACCCGCTCGCTCCCGGCGTCGTTGCTGGTCTCGGTGACGGACTGCAGTTCGAACGTGTGGCCGCCCCACTCGACGGCCTCACCCTGTCGGAGCTCGAGGGTCGCCGAGTGGGTGAAGCTGTTCGAGGCGGCGAGGGCGAGCGCCACGAGGATCACGCCGATGTGGACGACCATCCCGCCGTTGGCCCTGCCGACGAGGCCGCGCCAGCCCTGACGCCGCGTCGCGAGCACCAACTGCCGCAGCGCCGCGCCGCCGGCGAACCCCGCCAACCCGAAGGCGAGCAGCGGCTGCCAGCCCGTGGCCCCCACCACCACCGCCAACACCAGCGCGCCGACACCCATCCACGCCGGCCAGAACAACCGGTTGCGCAACAGTTCCGTCGACGCCTTGCGCCAGGGGAGCACCGGTGCCACACCCATCAGGAACAGCAGGGTGAGCCCGATCGGGGTGGACAGGCGATCGAAGTACGGGCCGCCGACCACGGTCTGGCGGTCCTGCAGCGCTTCGACGAGGAGCGGGAACACAGTGCCCAGCAACACGACGAAGGCGAACACGGTGAACAGCACGTTGTTCGCCAGGAAGGCGCCCTCACGCGAGATCGGCGAGTCGATGGTGCCAGGAGAACGCAGCCGGTCGCCTCGCGAGGCGATGAGCCCGAGCGACACCGCGACAACGGCGATGAACCCGCCGAGCAACCAGGACCCGATCGGTCCGTCACCGAAGGCGTGGACCGAGTTGAGGACACCGGATCGCGTGAGGAAGGTGCCGAGGATCGTGAGGGCGAAGGTGGCGATGAGGAGGCTGAGGTTCCAGACCCGCAGCATCCCGCGGCGCTCCTGGACGAGCACCGAGTGGATGTAGGCGGTGCCGGTGAGCCAGGGCAACAGCGACGCGTTCTCGACGGGATCCCAGGCCCACACGCCACCCCAGCCGAGGACCTCGTAGCTCCACCACCCGCCGAGCAGGATCCCGATGGTGAGGAAGGCCCATGAGAACAGAGCCCACCTGCGGGTCTCGACCAGCCATCCCTCCCCGAGGCGCCCCGTGACGAGCGCCGCGATGGCGAACGCGAACGGAACGGTGAAACCGACGTAGCCGAGGTAGAGGATCGGCGGGTGGAACAGCACCAGGATGTGGTTCTGCAGCAGCGGGTTCGGCCCGGGCCCGTCGGTCACGCCGGGCGGCCCCTGGACGAACGGATCGGCCGGTCCGATGGCCAACAGGGCGAAGTACGCCGCGACCACGAACAGGACGATGAACGCCCATGCCACGAGGGCGTCGTCGGAACGGCTGCGGTAGCGCCAGGCGACCACGGCGGTGAAGCCGGCGAGGATGAACGTCCACAGCAGAATGGAGCCCTCGAGAGCCGACCACATCGCCGCGAAGTTGTAGAGGGCGGGGGTCGACCACGAACCGACCTGCTGGACGTAGGCGAGGGAGAAGTCGCGGGTGATGAGCGCCCGCTGCATCATCACCACCGAGAGCGCCACCCCGGCGAAGGCGAGCAGGGCGTAGCGCGGGGCTTGCCGCACGAGGCGCGGCTCGTTGCGACGGACCCCGTAGAACGCAGCGAACGCCCCGAACACCGATGCCGCGAGCATGAGGAACAGACCAGCCCGCCCGAGCGCGGAGTTGATGCTCGCGGCGAACACCCTGGTCAGCCCTGCCCGTCGCAGTCGTCGTTGCCTGGCTCGTCGAGCCGGTCCTCGTTCTCGGCCACGTACTCGTCGGAGTGCTTCACCTCGACACGGTCGCCCTGGAGTTCACCCTCCTCGATGACGCCGTGCACGACGACCGGGATGCACTCCTTGAAGATGCCGCCGGGCTCTCCCTGGTAGTGCACCGGGAGGGAGGCCCCGTTGAACGAGATGACGAACAGCGTGTCCGAACCGTCCTGCGCGACCGAGTCCTCGTCGACGATGCCCTGGATCCTCACGCGGCGATCCTCTTCGCAGCCGTCGCGCACACCGATCTCGTCGACGTTGCAGTAGTAGTCGACGCTGTCGTTGAGGAACTTGGTGACGATGACCCCGCCGGCGACCACGACGAGCGCGAGCACCACGATCGGCAGCCAGTTCCGCTTCTTGCGGGCCGGCGCGTCGCCACCGGTCTCGGTGGTGCGGGGGGTGAGATCCATGTCGGACATCGGTCAGTCGATTCGTTCGGGGGCCACCGGTGTGGAGGGCCGGGGTGGGTGCGGAGCTCGTCGTGGATCGAGCAGTGCGTGGCGCATGGTCAGGTCGGAGGTCCGGCGGGTGCGGTCGGTCAGGCCCAGTACTTCTCCTCGTCGGGCACCTTCTCGGCCAGTCTGCGGCCGGAGCTGACATACCGCCATGCGAGGCCGCCGATGGCGACGAAGGTGAGCACGTAACTCCCGATGATGAACCCCGCATCGTCCATGAAGGCGATCATCGGGGACCTCCGTCGATTGCCTCGGCCCGCCGCGCCACCAGCGCATCGTCCATGAAGGCGATCATCGGGGACCTCCGTCGATTGCCTCGGCCCGCCGCGCCGCCAGCGCATCGTCGAGGCCGCGGTCGTCGAGCACGTCCTGCATGGCCATCGCCCGGGTGCGGTGAAGGACCAGCCAGACGTAGAGCAGGGTGAAGGCCACGACGCCGACGAAGAGGCTGAACAGCATCAGACCGTCCATGTCGACGTCGCCATCGGTGTCGAGAACGGTGGCGTCCTGGTGCAGGCTGCGCCAGAGTCGGACACTCCAGTGGACGAGGGGAATCTGCACGACAGCGACCATCCCGAGCACCGCACTGCGCTTGGCCCGCTGCTGGTGGGTGCCGCCCAGTCCGCGGACGGCCAGGTAGCCGATGTACACGACGAACAGCAGAGCCGTGGTGGTGAGGCGGGCGTCCCACTGCCAGAAGACGCCCCAGGTGAGGCGGCCCCAGAGGGCACCCACCACCAGCGTGAGGGCGACGAACACCACGCCCACCTCGGCGGAGGCGCCGGCGAGGCGATCCCATCCGAGGGAGTGCTTCTTGGTGAAGAGGTAGAGGCCCGAGGCCACCGCGGTGACCACGAACGCCAGGTAGGCGATCCAGATGGTCGGCACATGGATGTACAGGAGGCGGACCGCCTCCTCCTGGTCACGGTCGGCGGGCGAGAAGCCCAGGCCGAAGGCGACCAGCCAGCCCATGGAGATGATGGTGAGGACGCCGAGGATGCGCGTCGCCCGGGTTCCGGTGGACGTGATCCGGGGCGCGGAGGGTTCACCCGGGGAGGTGACGTCGTGGGGGTCGAGGGCGGTCATGTGCTCTATTCGTCGATGAGCGGGCCGAATGCCAGCGAACCCCCGACACCGAAGGCCACAGCGAACACTGCCAGCAGGCTGACCCATTGCCAGCCGTCCGACACCGCTGCACCTGCCGTGCCGAGCGCTGCTTCGACCGCTCGTGTTGCTCCGATCAGGACGGGCGCGACCGCCGGGAGCGTGAGCAGCGGGAGCAGTGTCTCGCGGCCCTTGAAACCGGCGGCCAAGCCGCCATACAGGGTACCGACCGCGGCCAGTCCACACGTCGCGGTGAGCAAGGTCAGTACGAGCAGCACGACACCCTCCGCGCGGACGCTCTCGCCGTACAACACCACGGCGGTGATGATCAGGAGTACCTCCAACACCAGCAACTGGGCGGAGAGGCCGATCATCTTCCCCAGGTAGATGGCCCGGGGATCGACTCCGGCGACCCGCATCGCGTCGAGGGCGCCGTCATCGACCTCCACCGCGAAGGCCCGCTGCACGAGCACCAGCAGGCTGA
Organism: uncultured Ilumatobacteraceae bacterium; assembly: GCA_965601935.1. Taxonomy (GTDB): domain Bacteria; phylum Actinomycetota; class Acidimicrobiia; order Acidimicrobiales; family Ilumatobacteraceae; genus CBFCWZ01. Next base: position 1,729 of record CBFCWZ010000137.1, on the reverse strand, counting down.
ACATCGTGGCGAGCCAGACGAGGCCGGGTGCCACGGTCTGCAGCACCGACTGGTTGGCGTCGAGGGCGAAGGCGAAGATCACCATGGTCACGGCGGCGAACGGGATGATCTGGTTCGTGACGACGCGGCTGCGCCGCTCGATGCGCAGATCGCGCACCGCCACGAGCCAGGCGATCCGCCATGGGCCGACGCTCGGCGAACTCACGCCGCCTCTCGCACCTGGCCGGCGACCACATCGACGATACGCGACGCCAGACCTCCCGCCCGCTCGAGTTCGTGGCTGGCCACCACGACCGTCGCACCCGCGGCGACGGCGGCGCGCAGGATGCCGTCGAGTTCGTCGCGGCCATGGGCATCCAGCCCGGCATGGGGTTCGTCGAGCAACCAGAGCTGGGCGCGTCGGGCCACGAGCGAGGCGAGCGCCGTCCGCCGCCGCTGGCCCGCCGACAGTTGGCGTACGGGCACGTCGGCGAGCCGGTCGGCCAGCCCCATCCACTCCATGGCGGCGTCGACCTCCCCGACACCGGCACCGACGGTGGCTCCCCAGAAGCTCACGTTCTCCCGCACCGTGAGGTCGACGTACAGCCCGTTCTGGTGCCCGAGCAGGCCCACGTGGGGACGGATCTCAGGCCGTTGGGTGGCGAGGTCGAAGCCGAGGATCGAACCCTCGCCGCGGGTGATCGGGACCAGCCCGGCACAGAGCCGCAACAACGTGGTCTTCCCGGCCCCGTTCGGTCCGCGCAGGAGCAGCAACTCGCTGCGACGCACGGACAGGTCGGCGCCCGCGAGGGCGGGGAACCGGCCGAGCACGGCCACGACGTCACGCAGCTCGATGACGCTCTCGGAGGACACGGGGTCGGACGTCTCGCGCTGCATGGCCGGGCGCAACGCTAGGCGGCAGGAGTGGATTCTCCTGCTTCCACCCCGCTGCCGACCTCGTCGGCGGCGGCACTGAGAATCGAAACTGCTGCGGGCCGCGGTCCCCGCTCCGCCCACTCGGCAGTAGCGTCGCCGACGGTGACCTCGATCCCTCCGTCCGCTCCTCCCCACGGCGACGAGGGCGACCCGACGCGCCCCGAGGCCGTGTCAACGCCCTCGGGTGTCGACATCACCCGAGGATCCGAGGCGACGCCCGCACCCACGCCGTCGCGCCGAGAGCGCCGGAAGACGAAGAGAGCTGCAAAGGTGAGCCGGTGGGACCGGCGACCGCCGCCGATCGACTGGCGATGGTGGGTGGGCAACTTCGGCCGCGTCCTCATCACCGTCGGTCTCTTGATGTTCGGTTTCGTCGCCTACCAGTTGTGGGGAACGGCGATCGAGGCGGCGCGGGCGCAGAACTCGCTCGAGAACGACTTCGACGAAATGCTCGCCGACGCCGAACCGATCACTCCGGAGACCACCATTGCCCCTGCCGTCGAGGAACCGGCCGAGACCGCCGACGACAGCGACTCGGCCGCGGGGAACAGCAACGAGCAGCAGAGCCAGCAGGCCGCCGAGCCCCCTGAGTCCACCGTTCCCACCGCCGTGCCGGCGACCGGGCAGAACATCCCCGACATCACCGAAGGTGAGGCCCTGGCCCGGCTCGAGATCCCACGCATCAACACCGACCACATCGTGGTCGCAGGCGTCAGCACGGGCGACCTGAAGAAGGGCCCCGGCCACTACCCCGACACACCGATCCCCGGCCAGCTCGGCAATGCCGCCATCGCCGGCCACCGCACCACATACG
>CBFCWZ010000136.1:0-9388 GCA_965601935.1 uncultured Ilumatobacteraceae bacterium | reverse complement strand
GGCCTGGACCGCGTCGGTGTGGAAGAGCGCACCCCGTTCGTGGGTGATCGCCGCCCGGGTCGAGGACGTGCCCGAGCCGGGCGACTACGTGACCTTCGACGACCTGGGGGTGCCGCTGCTGGTCGTGCGGGGCACCGACGGCCGGATCCGCTGCTTCTACAACACCTGCCAGCACCGTGGCGCGCCCGTCGTCCGCGACGACGCGGGCTCGTCCCGCCGGCTGCGTTGCCAGTACCACTCGTGGACCTACGAGGTCGACGAGGGGAAGCTCGTGGCAGTCCCCGACGAGCGCGACTTCGTCGCCCTCGACTGGGAGCGACGCTGCCTCCCGAGGGCGCGGTGTGAGGTGTTCGCCGGATTCGTGTTCGTCAACCGCGACCTCGACGCGCCGCCCCTCCTCGACTGGATCGGACCGGCCGCCGAGATGTTCGAGCCGTTCCACGCCGAGAACCTGCGCGAGGTCTACCGCGAGAGCGTGCTGGTGCCGTGCAACTGGAAGGTCACGGCCGAGGCCTTCCTCGAGGTGTACCACTTCCGGCACATCCACTCCCACGACGGTGTGAGCGTCCTCGACAACCGTGGCGCGGCGATGGGCCTCTACCCGAACGGCCACAGCCGGATGATCACCCCCTACTCGCGCCAGAGCGTCGAGCGGGCGGGCATGGATGGCTGGGACGACTGGAAGCCGATCGACCACGGTCCGCACCCCCGGATCGACGGTGTCCCCGACATGGTCGCCTGCACCAGCACGGCGGTGAGCCTGTTCCCGAACATCATCGTCCCTCTCGGCACCTTCGGCTTCCCGATCAACCTGTTCTGGCCCGTCGACAAGAGCCACACGAAGCTCGAGTGGCGCTACTACGCGCCTCCCCCCGACGACGAGGGGGCGTGGGACCCGCAGAACCTGCCGCCGCACTGGCAGATCCGCCGCGACACCTACAACCAGATCATGGCCGAGGACGAGATGAACATGGCGCCGATGCAGGCGTCGATGGAGTCGCCGGCCCTCACCGGCATCCCGATCAACTACCAGGAGCGCCGCATCTGGCACCTCCACGAGCAACTCGACCGGATCATCGGCGAGGAGAACATCCCCGCCGAACTACGCGTGCCCCAGCTGCTCGCCCCCTACGTCGAATCGCCCGACCGCGCTCGGTAACGGGACGATCGCGGCGGGGCGATACTTTCTTCACACCAGTTCAAGAAAGAGGGGGTCTTGATGGGGGATCTGGAAGGCCGGGTCGCGGCCGTCACCGGGGGAACGCGAGGCATCGGACGTGCCATCGCCGAGACGTTTCTGGAGGAGGGGGCCAAGGTCGTGATCAACGGCACCAACCCCGACAAGGGCGCACGGGCGCTGGAAGAGATCGGACGTCCCGACGACGTCGTCTTCGTGCAGGGCGACGCCAAGGTCCGTGAGGACTGCGAACGAGTGGTCGACACGGCCGTCGAACAGTTCGGCCGCATCGACATCATGGTCAACAACGCCGGTGGCGCCTCCGGGCACGCTCCCGTCGTCGACCTCACCGACGAGGCGATGGACGACGCCCTGAAATGGAACCTGTGGAGCACCCTGTGGTGTTCGAGGCGGGCGCTCGGCCACATGATCCCGCAGGGGTGGGGGCGCATCATCAACATCTCGTCGGTCGAGGGCAAGTGCGGCAAGCCGGGCCTGTCGATCTACGTCACGGCGAAACACGCCGTCAACGGGCTCACCAAGTCGATGGCCCAGGAGACCGGTTCGCTCGGCATCACCGTGAACGCGCTGTGCCCCGGGGTCATCGAGACCGACATCGTGAAGGCCGAGGGGCCGGGCGCCGCCGAGTCGATGGGCATCACCTACGACCAACTCATCGAGCAGTTCGCGGCGGAGGCGGCGACCAAGCGGGTGATGGAGGTCGAGGACGTCGCCGCGGTGGCGATGCTGCTCGCCTCCGACGCGGGTGCGGGCATCACGGGCTCGCTGATCTCGATCGACGGCGGCACGGCGCCGTACTGAGGAGGGGAACGACATGGGGAAACTCGACGGCAAGGTCGCTGCGATCACCGGCGGCACACGATCGATCGGGCGCGGCATCGCCGACGCCTTCCTGGCCGAAGGTGCGTCGGTGGTGGTCAACGGACGCGACGAGGAGAAGGGCCGGCGCGCCCGCGAGGAGATGGGCCATCCCGACCGGACGGCCTTCTTCGGCGGCGACGCGTCGACCCAGGAGGTCAACGAGGGGATCGTCGACTTCGCGGTCGAGCGCTTCGGGCAGCTCGACGTGATGGTGCTCAACTCCGGGGGTGTTCTGCAGACCGCACCGGTCGCCCAGATGACCGACGAGGAGTGGGACCTCGAGGTGAACTGGAATCTCAACAGCGTGTTCTGGGGGATGCGCCGGGCGCTGCAACACATGCTCGCCCGGGAGAGTGGCCGGATCCTCGTCACCTCGTCGGTGGAGGGCAAGCTGGGCAAGCCGGGCATTCCCGGCTACAGCGCCACCAAGCACGCCGTGAACGGGCTCGTGAAGGCGGCCGCCCACGAGGTCGGCACGCTGGGCGTCACCGTGAATGCGATCCTCCCGGGGATCATCGAGACCGACATCGTCCGCGCCACCGGGCCCGACTCGGCGGTCGCGATGGGCCTCGGCGGATACGACGAGCTGATCGACATGTTCGCGTCGGAGTCGTCGATCAAGCGCCCGAACACGGTCGAGGAGGTGGCGGCCGTGGCCGTCCTGCTGGCCTCCGACCGGGGACGCAACATGACCGGCTGCATGTTCCCCGTCGACGGCGGAACGATGCCCTACTGAGGAGGACCACACGTGCTGGGAGACACCTGGATCTGCGACCGCGTTCCCACTGAGCGCTTTCCCGACTACACCCGCGGCAACGCCGGCGAGGTGATGGCCGAGCCGGTCAGCCCACTCGGCTGGACCTTCGCCTTCGAGCCCGGGATGGTGATGGGGGTACGCGACGGACACGAACAGATGGGCGTGTTCGACGCCGACGAGTACAGCGACCCGCCCGAGACGTTCGGTCTGTTCGGCGGGTACTTCTACATCACCCTCACCCAGGCCCGCCTGTTCGGGGTGCGATCGGGCGGCGGCTGGCAGGCGGTCGATCAGGCCTTCTTCGACGAGGCGCAGGACATCCCGCCGTACGTCGAGGAGGACTGGCACCACTCGCCCTGCCACGAGGCCAAGCTGGCCAAGACGATCGGCTGGATCATGTCCACCGATTCGGTGCCCGAGACCGAGCTGATCAAGCACGAAGCGACTGCGTTGCGCCGGAGCCGCCCCGACCTCTCGACCCAGACCGACGGGCAGCTGCTCGCCCGCGCGTACAGCACGAGGCGGCACCTGCGGGCGATGGCGGCGCAGGTGGTGTGGACGGCGCTCGGCGCGTCGGTGGGCTCGGGGATCATCCCCACCATCACCGGCGAGGTCGACCCCGCCGCGGCGACGAAGCTGATGTCGGGGCTCGGCGACGTCGACTCGGCCGACATCGCGGTCCAGATCTTCCGGTTGTCGCGGATCGTCCGCGACTCGGAGACACTCACCGCCGAGTTCGACGACGACCTGGACGGACTTCTCCCGAGACTGGCCCGATCCGAGGACGACGACGTCCGCGAATTCCTCGAGGCGATCGACCGGTTCCAGTACGAGCACGGCAGCCGCGGGCCGGGCGAGTGGGACATCTACCAGTGGAGTTACGAGACCCGACCGCTGATGCTGTTGCAGGCGATCGAGCGGGCTCGTCAGGCCGACGACGCCCAGGATCCCGCTGCCGCCGTCGCCGCCGCAGCTGCGGAACGCGAACGTCTCGTCGCCCACTTCGGTGAACTCCTCGCCGACGACGCCGAAGCACTCGGGACGTTCCAGGCAGCAGTGCACTCGGTGCAGGTGTTCATGACCGCCCGCGAGCGCTGCAAGTCGGCCAACATCCGCGCCTACGGCGAGGTCCAGATGTGCTTCACGGAACTCGGGCGCCGGATGGTCGAGCGGGGTCACCTCGCACATCCCCGGCAGATCTTCATGCTGCTGGCCGACGAGACCGACGACTTCCTCGCCGACCCGGCCGCCTTCACCGATCTGCTGGCCGAACGCGAGACCGACTACCTGTCGCTCTACGACCTCGATCCGCCGTACACCATCGTGGGCACGCCGCCCCCGCTGGCGGAGTGGTCCCGCCGCAACAGCACCGAGGTCACTCGGGTCGCGGCTGGCGACGAGCTCTCGGGCGTGGCCGGTTCCGCCGGTACCGCCACCGGCACGGCACGTGTGCTGCTCGACCTCTCCGACCCAGGCCGGCTGGAGCCGGGCGACATCCTCATCGCCCCGTCGACCGACCCGTCGTGGACACCGCTGTTCCTCGTGGCCGGCGGGGTCATCACCGACATCGGCGCGGTGGGCACCCATGCGGTCATCGTGAGCCGCGAGCTGGGGATCCCGTGCGTGCCGTCGATCCCCGACGCCACCCGACGGATCCCCGACGGTGCCACGATCACCATCGACGGCGGCACCGGGTCGGTCACGATCGACGCCCTCCCCTGATGAGCCTGCTCGACAGCTTCCGCATCGACGACGGGGTCGCCGTCGTCACGGGCTCGGGCCAGGGCATCGGCCGCGCCATCGCATGGGGGCTGGCCGACGCGGGGTGCCACCTCGTGCTCAACGCCCGTCGCCGGGCGGACCTCGACGAGACGGCCGACGGCATCCGCGAGCGCGGCCGGGACGTGTTGATCTGCGAAGGAGACCTCCGGGACTTCTCCGATGACATCGCGACGCAGACGATGGACCGGTTCGGTCAGCTCGACGTGTGGATCAACAACGTCGGTGGTTCCGACGAGAAGAACGTGTGGGAGCTGGTCGACACGCCCGACGAGGTGTTCCGCTCCCAACTCGAGCTCAACTTGACGACCGCGTTCCAGGGCTGCAAGGCCGCCGCGACGCGGATGCTCCCCGGCTCGGTGATCGTCAACATCGCGTCGGGTGCCGGCACGCGGGGCTCGCCCCGCACGGGCCCCTACGCAGCAGCGAAGGCCGGCATGATCAACCTGTCTCAGACCCTGGCGCTCGAGTTGGCACCGAAGGGGATCCGGGTCAACACCGTGTCACCGGGACCGGTGATCACCGAGGCCTTCCGCGAGGTGCTGTTGGCCGGCAACGAGCAGGAACAGGTCGACGCCATCGCCCGCACCATCCCCCTCGGGCGGACCGGCACTCCGGACGACATCGCGGCGGCCGTGCTGTACCTGGCCTCCCCCGCCGCCGACTGGGTCACGGGCGAGCACCTGCTGGTGTCGGGCGGTCGTACCCATCGCGCGTATCAGTACGGGACGCGTGTCGACGACTGAGGGCCCGGAGCATCTTCACGCCGATTCGGGGCGCTCGGTCGAGAACGTGGTCGAGCGCACGGCCGTCGAGGTGGAAGACCACTGCGTCAGACGAAGCGGCGACGGTTGCGTTGCGGCGGTCACCGGTGAGCAGGCCGGTCTCGCCGACGAATCCGCCCGCGTCGACGATGGCGACGTGGGCGTCGTCCCTGGTGACCTCGAGGGAACCGTCGGCGACCACGAACATGTCGCGGGCGATGTCGCCCTGACGGATGATGACCTCTCCGGGAGCGAGCCTGAGTTCGGTTGTGACCTTGCCGATCTGCTGCAACTCGCTGCGGGACAGGTCGGCGAAGAGGGGAACGGAGTTCAGGCGCGTGGCCAGGTCGTTGCGCGGCATCGGGGGGTTGCCTTTCGATTGGGGGGTGTCCCGAACAACCGTCGGCGCATCGGGATTGTTCCCGACGTGGCGCTCAGCGGGTGCGGAAGTGCACCTGAGGCGCCGAGCCAGCCGCGTCGTCGCCCCTGTCCCCCATGACGAGGGTGGCGCCCGACTCGTCCTCGTCGACCCGGTGGCACGGCACACCCTCCCAGGCCGGCGGGCCCGAGTGGCTGCCGTCTCGCACATCGAAGCTGGCTCCGTGGAGCGGACAGGTGATCGACGTGCCGCGGAACCGGCCTTCGCTGAGCGGGGTGTCGGCGTGAGAGCAGTTGTCGTCGAGGGCGTGGAGCATCCCCGCCACCCGGCAGACGACGACGCCGTGCGTGCCGACCTCGGAGAAGCAGCGCATCTGCCCGTCGGGGAGGTCGGACAGGTCGCCGAGGTCGATCCGTTCTTCGGTCATGTGAGGGGTCCCATGTCGAGGTAGCGGTTGATGTTGTCGTGGAAGAACTTGATCCGGCGCTCCTGCGCCGGCAGGTACTCGCCGCGGTAGCCACGTGAGCGCAGGCCCTGCTGCTGGGTGTTCCAGATGGCGACGTCCTGGTCGATGCCGGGACCACACGACACGTCATCGGTCGCGCCGGTCTCGTGTTCGACCTGGTGGTCGACGGACACCCAGTCGCGCATGGAATTCGACCAGTACTCGGTGGCACCATCGGGGAAGAGCGTCAGGTACCACATGTCGAAGATGCACTTCTGGGGGTCGGTCGGGTGGGGTGCCGCCCGGAGCCAGATGCACCCGTCGGGCTTCATGCTGAACGAGATGTTCGGGAACACCGTGTAGTGGTAGTTGTCGGTGAGCTGCTCGTCGGAGTAGCGGCTGAAGTCGTACCCCTTCGAGGCCCCGAGTTCGCGCTTGCGGCGCTGGAACGCTTCCCGCAGGCCGGACAGGTCGTCGAGATACGGCTCGGGGTCGAGTTCCCAGAACTCGAGGTCGGGGCCCATCAACTCGAGCGTGCGGTCGGGTCGGCCCTGGTACTGGGGGCCCGGCGCACCGCCGGGCATCAGCATGCGGGCGTGGCCCGACGGGTACATGTCGAACTGGCACCCGGAGTGGTGTTCGTTCATCACCGCCGGTGTCTGCGGGTGCACGTACGGCAGGTGGTAGCTCTCGTTGAAGTTGTCCTGGACGCACTTCCAGTTGAAGTCGCCCTCGACGGTGACCCAGTGGGTCCGCTTCATGTCCTCCATGCGGTACACGTCGAGGTGGTCGGCCACCGGGTCGAGCCACTCCCGCAGCGGCGCCGCGTCGGGGTCGAGGTTGAACCAGATGAACCCTGCCCACAGCTCGCACGGGACCTCGACGAGGTTGCGCTTCCCGCACGGGCTGCCCTGGGGGAAGTCGTCCTCGTCGTGGACCCACTCGCATCGGCCGGTATCGCTGAACCGCCAGCCGTGATAGGCGCACTGGAAGTCGGCGCCGTTGAGCGACCCGGCCTCGGCCGACACCAGCCGGTTCCCACGGTGCTGGCACACGTTGTAGAACGCCCGCACGACCCCGTCCTGACCGCGCACGGCGAGGACCGAGTCACGGCCGATCTCGTAGGTGACGTAGTCGCCCGGCTCCGGGACCTGGTCGACCCGCCCGGCCACCTGCCAGACGCGGGTCCACAGTGCGTCGAGTTCCTGCCGGGCGAACTCGGGCGACCAGTAGCGCTCGCCGGCGATCGGGTCGTCGGACAGCGCGGGGACGGGCGCCTCGTCGCGTGGCGTTCCCCGCACGTGCACCGGCTGATCAGCGATTTCCGTCATCCCGCACCTAACCTAACGAACGTTCGCCAACGGGGGTCAATGGAGGCAAGATGAGTCGAGACGCGATCGAGGACCTGGTGCACCGCTACGCCGACGCGGTGGTTCACCGCGACGAGATGCAGTGGGCCGCCACCTGGGCTCCCGATGCTGTCTGGGAACTGGGCAAGGGCCGTCGGGTCGAGGGCCGTGAGGCGATCGTCCAGCTCTGGAACTCGGCGATGGACGGCTTCAAGGCCGTGGTGCAGAACGCCCTCAACGGCACCGTCGCCCTCGACGGCGACACGGGAACGGGCCGCTGGTACGTCCTCGAACACTGGAAGCGGGCCGACGATTCGGCGGGCATCCTTCTCGCCCACTACGACGACACCTACACGTGCCGGGACGGGAACTGGTTCTTCGCCAGCCGAGAACTCGACGTCCACTACGCCGGGCCTCCCGACCTCACCGCCCCGTTCCTCAATTCCTGGGGCTGAGCGAGCCGGCCTCCTTCCAGCCGCAGCACATGCGTCGCCCGCTCGAAGGCGACCGCTCGGTGTGACACCGCGACGACGGTGAGCCCGGCCAGCCGCAGGTTCTCCCACAGTTCTGTCTCGGTCTCGACGTCGAGCGCGCTCGACAGGTCGTCGAGCACCACCAGCTCCGGACGGTGGATGAGCGCCCGGGCAGTGGCGAGCCGCTGGCGTTGACCGCCCGACAGCCGCAGGCCACGCGGGCCGATCAGCGTGTCGACGCCCTCGGGCAGTGCTTCGATATCGCCCCAGATGGCCGACAGTTCGAGCGCCCGCTCCAGATCGCCCTGCTCCACCGGGCCGAGCGAAACGTTGTCCGCCACCGTGTCCGAGATCAGTTGGGGAACCTGCGACAGGAAGGCCGACTGGGGCGGCACGAAGAACGCCGCACGGTCGTCGATGCGGCGCCCGTTCCAACGCACCTCACCCGAGGTCTCGGCCTGCCAGGCCAGCCCGAGCAGGGAGCGCAGCAGGGTGCTCTTGCCCGCACCCACCGGCCCGGTGACGACGACGAAGTCTCCCTGTCCGACCGTGAAGCTGACGTCCTCGATCCCGCGCCCGTTCTCGAACCTCGCCGAGAGCCCGTCCACTTGGAGCCGTTCGAGCGGCAGCCGCTCGGGGCGCACCGCGTCGGGGCGGATCCGCGCCTCGTGCCGGCCGATCGGCAGATCCCGCGAGCCGACCATCCTTTCCACGTCGGTGTCGGCCACGAGCCGGCTCATCCGGCCGAACGCGACCGCCGTCTGCTTGCGCCGGGCCATCAGCCGCCCGAGCATCCGGGGCAGGAAGCTGAGCCAGCCGAGGTAGGCGGCGAACAGCGCCAGCGTGCCGAGGTCGAAGGCCCCGGATGCGATCGCACCGGCACTCACGAGCAGCACGAGACCCAACCCGACGTCGGCAGCACCATGGCTGAAGGCGTACACGCCCTCGTCGAGGGTGCGGTCGCGCACCGCCGTGTGCAGGCGCTTGTCGACGAGAACCCGCAGATGCCGCAGGACTGCGGGGGTCGCGGCGTTCACCTTCACGGTCGTGGCGGCAGCCATCGTGTCGCCGACGAAGCCGGTCACCTCACCTGCCGCGGCGCGGTCCGCCTCCCGGTAGTCCTTGATCCGCCTGTCGAGGGCACGCGTCGCGACCACGACGGCAGCCATCGGCACGACCAGAACGACCGCAGCGCGCGGATCGGCGGCGCCGAGCACGAAGCCGGCGGCGACCGTGAACAGCAGTCCGCCGGTCACGTCGATCTGGATGTCGACGAAGTTGGCGACGTCCTCGGTGTCGTCGCGGAAGTGGGTGATCGCCTCCCCCGCCGAGCCGACCGGCTGACCGGCCTCGGGGCCACCGCTGGCCATCTGGGCGACGAGC
>CBFCWZ010000135.1:0-9438 GCA_965601935.1 uncultured Ilumatobacteraceae bacterium | reverse complement strand
GTCTTCTCCTCGTCGTCATGGAAGCTGTAGTCCTCGACCGCGGCATTGCGGACGTAGATCTGGCCCACAGCATTCGGCCCGACTCCGTTGCCCTCGTCGTCGAAGATGTGAATCGAGGCTCCAGGCAGGTTGGAGCCGACGGTCCCCGGTTTGGTGAGCCACTCCTCGGAGGTGACCATCGTGGCCAGGCCACCTTCGCTCGCTCCGTAGACCTCGTAGATCACCGGCCCCCACCACTCGATCATCTGCTGCTTGATGTCCCGCGGGCAGGGAGCAGCCGTGTGGTGCACCGATCGGAGGCTCGACACGTCGTAGGAGGCACGAGTCTCGTCAGGCAGCTTGAGCAGCCGCGCGAAGTGGGTCGGTACGGCGTACGCAGTGGTGACCGAGTCCTCCTCGATGGTCTGGAGCATTTCCTCGGCGTCCCACTTCCGGCGGGTGATGAGCGCCGAACCCAGGTAGTGGGGGACGAGCCCGTAGCTCAGTGGGCCTCCGTGGTACAGCGGAGCGCCCACGTAGGCGACACCACCCACCGTCGGGACCTGCAAGACGTTCAGCATGCGCAACGTGCCTTCACGGGCGGCTGCGATCTCGGTCCCGAGCGGGTCGTTCTTGCGGACGACTCCTTTGGGGTGGCCGGTCGTGCCCGAGGTGTACAACATGGATCGGCCCGCTGTCTGGCCCTCCGGCTCGGTATCCGGCGACGAGGCGAGGATGTCGTCGTAGTCGGCGAAGCCGGCGATGGCACCGTTGTACGCGACACGCAGGTCGACGCCTGCCATCTCGGCTGCGTCGTGGGCGTTCTGGCCGTACTCGGCGTCGGCGATCAGCAGTTTGACCGCGGCGTTCTCGAGCACGTAGGCGACTTCATCGGCGGAGAAGTGCCAGTTGATCGGGACCCAAACCTTGGCGTCGCCCGCCGATGCGAGCGCCGCCTCGATCCACTCGCGACGGTTCCCGCCGAGGATCGCCACGCAGTCGCCACTCTCCAGGCCGAGCCCCCGGACACCGTGGATCAGCCGGTTGATCCGCTCGTTCTCCTCCGCCCACGTGAGGCGCCCGAATCCGTCGTCGAGCGACCAGTCGTCGCCGCACGTGAGCGCGTAGTCCCGCAGTCCAACCGTCATCGGTGCCCCTTTCGGCTGTTCCCCGCGAGAGACCGTAGCGGGCGGGCCTGGGGTCCGCCAGTGGTGCCGGTCGCACGCACTGAGGGCCGAAGTTCCGTTGACACGGGGCGTGATCTCCCTGAGGATTCTTCGGCACTGTTGCCCACCGAGGAGGTCAGATGAACGCCGTTGGCGCGTTGGAGAACCACGATCTGGAGGCCCTGCGCGCACAGAGCCTCCTCACGACCCAGGAGTGGTCGGTCGCCGACCTCGATGCCACGCGGGCGCTCGCCCGGGCTCTCGCCGACCTGGACCGTCGTGGGATCCGCACACCGCTCTGCCCCGACGAGTTGGCATGGGCGGTGTTCTTCGACCAGTCGACGCGCACGAAGAGTGCGTGGGCCGGTGCCTCCTCTCGGTTGGGGATGCGGCCGGTGATCGTGGACGGCTCGTCGACGCAGGTGTCGCACGGTGAGACCGCCGTCGAGACCGGGGCGATGCTCGGGATGAACGCGCATGCGATGGGGATCCGCCACGACCTCATCTTGGGGGAGGGCAACACGTTCATCCGCGACGTGCAGCAGGGGATCGACGACTATCTGGTGGCCACTGGCGACCCGCGTCAGGTCCCGATCGTGAACCTGCAGTGCGACGTCGACCATCCGACCCAGTCGATGGCCGACCTGCTCTGGATGGAGGACAACCTCGGCGACCTCGCCGGTAAGAAGATCGCCGTGAGCTGGGCCTACTCGCCCAGCTACGCCAAACCGTTGTCGGTCCCCCAGGGTCTGATCACCCTGCTCACCCGGTTCGGTGCCGACGTGACGCTCGCCCATCCGGAGGGCTACCGGCTCACCGAGGAGACGATGTCGGCCGCCGAGTCGAACTCGGCCGGGGGCGGCTCGTTCCGGGTCGTCGACGACATGGACGAGGCGTTCCGTGATGCCGACGTCGTGTACCCGAAGAGCTGGGGCGCCTACGACCTGATGCTCGAACGAGTCGACGCGAACGCCGCTCGTGACACGGCGGAGATGGCGGCCATCGAGCAGCGGGCGCTCGAACGGAACGCCGAGTTCACCGGCTGGATCTGCGACGAGCGCCGGATGGGGCTCACCGCGGGTGGCGATGCGCTGTACATGCACTGCCTCCCTGCCGACATCGGCGCCGAGGTCAGCCCGGGCGTGATGGAGCAGCACAAGGTGAACGTGGCCCGCGAGGCCAACTGGAAGGTGTACGTGGTGATGGCGCTGCTCGCCGGGGCGAAGGTCGACGACCTCGCCGGCGTGCTCGCCACGATCGAAGAGGATGCGAACCGATGACCCGGACAGCCGACACGACTCCGCTCGACGCCGAGATCGCCGAACTGAGCGAGCGCTACCTGCCGCTCGCTGCGTCGATCCTGCGCGAGTGCATCCGCATTCCTGCCGACTACGTCGACACGCCGGTCGACGAGGGTGGCGACCCCGAGTGCGGCCTCAGCAACCACGAGGGCCCGCGGCTCGAGTACCTGCGTCAGACGATCATCGACATCGGCGCGGTGCGCGGCCCCGACGACGTGTGGTTCGACGCCTACGGCAACCTCGTGTGGACCGTTTCCGACCCCCACGACGGCGTCGATCCGGCCGACAAGAAGGTCGTCTACTTCGACGGCCACACCGACACCGTGAACGCCCTGCGGTCCGCCTGGCAGGAGAAGCTCGGGGGGATCGACTCCTACGACGGCCTCGTCGACCCCGACGCGATCGACCGCGACTTCCTGCGCTCGGAGCTCGGCCACCTGCCTCCCGACGACGAGTGGGAGCACCTGATCTTCGGTCGCGGTGCAGCGGACCAGCTCTCCGGCGTGGTGTCGGAGGTGATCGCCACCAAGATCGCTCTCGAGCTGGCGCCCGAGGGTGCGCTGCACGGCGTGATCGTGCGTGCCTACGCCACGGCCTGCGAGGAGGACAACGACGGCGCGGGCCCGATGTACGTGATGAAGGAGGTGCTGCCCGGCGCCGGTCCCGAACTGGTGCCCGACGTCGTGATCCTGACCGAGGGGACGGGTGACGCCTACAAGGGTGCCCTCGGCATCTACCGCGGCCAGCGCGGCCGCATGCAGATCGAGGTCACCGTCACCGGCCGATCGTGCCACGGCTCGATGCCGTGGGAGGGGCTGAACCCCCTCGAGTTCGGTGGAGCGATCGTCGCGGAGGCGGCCCGCCGCTACGACGAGCGCGACGGGTTCCTCGACGACCCGTTCCTCGGCCACGGCACGCGCACCGCGTCGTGGGCGAACCTCGAGACGCCGAGCGACTGTGCGGTGCCCGACCGATTGACCTTCCGCTTCGACCGGCGGCTCACGGTGGGGGAGGTGCCCGAACAGGCGGTGGCCGACATCGAAGCGCTCGACGCGGTCGCCGCGGCGCGCCACGCGGGCCTCACCGTCGACGTGCGTGTGCCCGTCTACGAGGGCACCACATGGCGCGGCTACGTGCCCGGTAACGAGCAGGTCTACATGGGCTGGGCGACGCCCGAGGAACATCCGGCCATCGATGTGGCTCAACAGGTCTACGAGTCGGTCGTGGCGCCGAACGTCACTCCGTCGTCGAAGGACGACGGCGGGATGCGCTCCGCGGCGCGGGTCGACCGGTGGATCTTCTCGACCGACGGTGTCGGCTTCCCGGTCCCGTCTGACCAGACCGCCATCGACGTGCCCGACGGGAAGCGTTGGGTCGACGCAGGCGCCTTCACCCACCCCGCCATGTTCGGATTCGGCCCGGGCATCGAACAGAACACCCACAAGATCGGCGAGTGCGTCGACCAGCGCGAGCTGCGCCTGGCGATCGCGTTCCTCGCGAGATTCCCCGCCGCCTACGCCGCCAACGACTGAGGCGGTCATGGGGATCCCAGCCATGCCACGCTCGCGACGTTTCGGATGATCCTGACCGTGAGGCTGAGCAACTCGTCGGACTCCGGAACGCGATTCTGCCGAGCGGGCGACAGAAAGTCTTCGAGAATCTGTCGGCCGACCCGAAGTCGGAATCGAACTGGTCGATGTCCGCGTCCTCGAGTTGGCTGGGCGCACATCGATCGACGCGAGTTGCGGCACCGCCCGGTACACACGAGCGCTGGAGCCCGCGGGTGCAGTAGCGTGGCCACATCGACGAGGTGAGCGAAACGAAGAACCGTGCCGATGGGCTCTCTCGCCGGTTCATCGAACTGTTCACCGCCGGAGAGCGGGAAGAGTGGCTCCGCATGCTGTCGCCCGATCAGGTCACCACCGACCGCCGGCCACTCGTCGGTATCGACACCACCGGCATCGATGAACTCGCCGAGGCGTACCCCCGCGACCGCAACACACGTGCATTGTCATCGACGGTCGAGACCATCGCCGTTCGCGGCGACACGTTCGCCCTCGTTCGGTGGTGCGCCACCTCCGGGAGCGGCAGGGAGTGGGATTCGCTTCATCTCACGCGCTGGAACGCCGATGGCCTGAACGTTCTGAACATCATCTTCCCGTCCGACCAGTTGGGTCAGGCACTCGTCGAACTGGACGATCTCTACCAGGAGTCGCTCGGCAACTCTGCCGGAACCACGCACCACCGGCGCTGAGCTGGACCGGCCGGGGGAGCGCTGGTGCGATCCCTTCCCGACCTCGAGGTGCGCCCGCAATCGATCGTCGCCGAGGACGACATGGTCGTCGCTGGCCTGGAGATGCGGGGGACTCGGCGCGGGCCATGGCTGCTCGTCCAGGAGCCGACGGGCAGTCGACTCGTGGCTGGGATCCAACTTCGTCGAGATGCTCGTCCAGCCGGGCTGGGGCTTCGCTCCGGTCGGTGAGCCGGCTGCGTCCCCGGACCGAGAACTCCGCCGCGCTCCGCCGGCCTCGTCGACCCTCCTCATCGGAGGGGATGGGTAGTGTCGCGTTGATGGGTGGGGGCCGACCTTCGGGAACGGTGACGTTTCTGTTCACCGACCTCGAGGGGTCGACGCGGAACTGGGAGGCCCGTCCCGACGCGATGTCGTCGGCGCTCGCCGAGCACGACGACATCATGCGCAGCACCGTCGAGGCGCACGACGGCTTCGTCTTCGGCACAGCCGGCGACAGCTTCTCGGCGGCCTTCCATCGTCCGGAGGACGGGGCAGCAGCCGCGCTCGAGATCCAGCGAAGGCTGGCCGGTGAGACGGCTGATCCGGCACTCGTCCGGAGCCGGATGGGATTGCACGTCGGCACCGCCGAAGAGCGCGACGGCGACTACTTCGGACCGGCGGTCAACCGGGCGGCGCGGATCATGTCGGTCGGCCATGGTGGCCAGACCGTCGTGTCGGCCGCCTTCGCGGAGCTGTACGCCGGCGGTGACCTCGTCGACCTGGGCCGGCACGGGTTGAAGGACCTCGACACGCCGGAACACCTCTGGCAGATCGGTGGCGGATCATTTCCCGACCTGCGCTCCGTCGAGGGATACCGCCACAACCTGCCCGCACCGCGCACCGAGCTGATCGGGCGCGACGAACAGATCGAGTCCCTGGCACATGTCTTGAGCGAGCATCGGCTGGTGTCGCTCCTGGGTATCGGAGGAACGGGCAAGACCCGTCTCGCTCAGGCCATCGCGCTCGAGGTGCTGCACCGCTTCCCGGACGGGGTGTGGTTCGTCGACCTCGTCCCGGTCTCGTCGGCGCGCGGCGTGGTGGAGGCGATCGGGTCGGCGACCGGCTTGAAGATCGGTGGGGGTGACCTCCTGGGCGGCCTCGCCGACGTGCTCTCCGACCGTCACCTCCTGCTCATCCTCGACAACAGTGAGCACATCACCGACGAGGTGGCCGACGTGGTCGACGAGCTGTTGGAGCGGGCGGTGCATCCTCGGGTGCTCGTGACGAGTCGTGAGCCGCTCCAGCTGGCCGACGAGTACCACGTCCAGGTACCGCCGCTCGCGGTCGCCGCTGAGGCCACCTCGCCCGCCATGGCGATGTTCCGTGCCGCAGCGGCTCGGTTCGGGGCCGACGTTCCGCCCGACCAGGTGGATCTGGCGGCCAAGGTCCTGCACGAACTCGACGGGCTACCGCTGTCGATCGAACTGGCCGCCGCCCAGCTCCGTCAGCTCACGCTCGCGGACCTGGCGGATCGGTTGGACCAGCGGTTCGCTCTTCTCCAAGAGCGGCGGGGCGGCCGGCGACGTCGGCAGGCCAGTCTGCTCGCGGTGCTGGAGGAGACATGGGACGGGCTGAACGGCGACGAGCAGACCTTTCTCCTCCATGTGGCGGCGTTCCCGTCGATGTTCGAGCTGAGGGACGCCGAGGAACTCCTCGATGGGCGGGTCACCGGCGTGCCGGCGCGGATCAGCGCCGACCTGGTCGACCGGGGACTCCTGATCGCTCGTCACGACGGCCAGATGTTCCTGCTCGAGACCGTCAAGTTGTTCGCACGACACAGATGGGAGGACGGCCACGACTACCTCGAGCGACACACGCAATGGCTGTTCCGGCGGGTGCGGTCATCTGCCCCCGACGAGCACTTCAACTCGCTGGACTTCTCGCATTGGATGAACGAGCGTCATGACGACCGGCGGCTCGTCGAGGATCGGCTGCTGGAAGCGGAGCGACTCGACGAGCTGGCTGAGCTGTCCCGGGCGAGTTGGCTGGCCGCGTGGAACCAGTCGAACTCGTCTGCGCTGGTGATGCTGGACCGTCTCGAGAGGATCCTCGCTGCGCACGCATTGTCCGATGCGCAGTCCGCTGCCATTCACCTCGTCGGATCGGCGGCTGCCATGCCGGCACGGCGACCTGAGTGGTTCGTGCGTGGGTCGGCCGTTGCGATCGACCACTACCGCGAATCGCCTGGGTACGAGGCGTTGTCCACCGCACTCACCGTCGGGTCGTTCATGAGGTCGTTCGGGGACCTCCCGGGTGCGCTCGAGCTCCTGGACGAGGCCAGCGCGGCTGCGCTGCTGGCTGGGGCCCGACGGTGCGAGGGACTGGTCCTCGCGTACAGGGCGCTCCTCCTGTCCGTTCACGGCGATCGCAGCGAGGCGTTGGACCTCGTGCGGGAGACCGAACGCAACTTCGGGGGCCCGCTCGATCAGGTCTGGGGGATCACCGAGTCGGCGCGCTTCGTGATCCATCTCTTCGACGACCCGCCTCGCGCCCGAGACTGCTGGGGAGGGAACCGGCCACATGTCGAGTTGTACTTCATCGAATCGATGAACGCCTGGGCGGCTGCAGCCGACGGCGATCTCAGCGCTGCGCTCTCGACCCTCTCCGAGGTGGAGGCGAGCCTCCGCGCCGGTGGCAGGGACGACGGCCTGCCGGATCTGTTGCTTGCCCCGGCCATCGCGGCGTGGAGACTCGGGGACTCGTCGAGAGCATCTCGCTGGGCCACGGCGATTCATCGAGCCGACCGACAGACCCAGACGTTCAATGCGACCGGTGCATTCCGTCAACTCCGCGATCGGGTGGGACTCCTCGACGAGAACCCACTCGAAGCGGCCAGTATCCAGGAGATCTACCGCGAGGCCCGCGAATGGCTCAGCGAGCAGGCAACCCGGCAGTGATCCTCCCGTCGTGGGGCTCGACGGGTTTCATCGGCGGTCACCTGGAGCGGGACACGGTCACCTACCGCCGGGGTCGAGACGCGTCCCAGAACCTCTCGCGCTCTCGCCGTGTCCATGGTGGAGCCAGGGAGATCGCACCTCGGCTGAGCAGGTCGAACGCTGTTCCAACCCGCGAACGTTCGTGGTGTTAACGCTAGCTTCCCGCCCGGAGCCGACCCTGAATCGCGCTTGGGGTGGCGTCGATCATCTCACCCGACCCAGTCACGGCGGTCGGAACCGTCTCGTGGCCGTTCCGGTGGGCGGCCACGAACTCGGCTGCCTCGGAGTCTCTCGAGATGTTGACCCATGACACGTCATGGCGAGCGCGGCCCAAGCCGAGCTTGAGCCGATCCGAAAATATTCAACCAGGCCGCCAGTACACGATGACGTCGCCATCGCCAGCCGCGGCGTGTGCGGCGGCATGACTGATGTGCGGGCCACCTCGGCTGGGCTGGGTCCACCAGATCAACCCGCCGAGAAACAAGCCGAGGAGAACCAGGAGAGTCGTGGCGAACACGGTGTCTCCCTGGATGAAGTTGATGACCACCACGACCAAGCCGGCCATGAACGCAGACCCGCCAAACCACTGCCGGTAATCGGTGTCCCTCACGGTGTCGATGCTAGTTCTGGCCCGCTCTCTCGATCCTCACCTCACGCGGCAACCACTCGTGGTGCCGTTGGTGAGCACCACGAGGCCCTGCCGACCATCCGGCCTTACCTCCGTGTTGACCATCCCCGCGGCCTCAGCGCTCATGACATCGAGGGCCGAGCGGCGACGTCGCCTGTATGGAAGCATCGCTCGCGACCGGACTCACGTCGGGCGCCGTTGTGCCAGTTGGGAGCTACGGGGACCGTCACGCGCTGGTGAGAGGCTCGTGGGGAACCGGTGACGGTATCCAAGTCGACTTCTTGATGGTCATGGTGACCAACGACGCTGGACAGGCCCTCCACATGGGCCACTACGACCCCGAGGACGAGGAGCGCGCTCTTGAGGACGTTCGGCGCCGGTTCGTGGCCGCCAGCGACACCCGCTGATGCATGACAGACTCCGCGTTCGGTGGCACTGTGGCCGTGTGATCGGGGTGGAGCGGCGTTGTACGGACTGTCGCTTCCGAGGCCGGCCTTGCGGACCTGGTCGGGGATCAAGCGGGCACCGGTTGATCGATGCGTGGAAGCCCCAACTTCTCGATGATGGGCGCATCACTGAAGCGGAACAGATCCAACCCGCGGTCCGCTTCCAGCGAGACGAGGGCCCAGGACGGGACAACGAACAGATCGCCGCGCTCGACGTCCCATCCCCTTCCATCCACCTCGACTCGACCGCAGCCGTCGAAGATCTGGCAGACCGCGGATCCGACCTCCCGGCGCGGGGCGGTCCGGGCACCCGCCGCGAGGCGGTGGAACTCGGCCCGCATCGTTGGCAGTACGTCGCCGCCGCTCGTCGGGTTCGTGTAACGGATCGCCGCGTGACCTGGCTCAATGGTGACGTCGCGCCCGTCGGCTTCGAGATCGAGTTGAGCCGACAGGGCGGCGTCAGTGTGTTCCCACCGGTAGTTCAGCAGCGGTGTTGCCCCATGGGCGCCCGGTTGCGTCAGGGGTCGCAGGCCCGGATGTGCCCAGATTCGCTCCGAGCGCGACCGTTCGGGAACAGTCTCCGGGCGGTCGGCCGTGTCAGCCCCGGGCTCGAAGAACGTCGTGTCGGCGTAGTGCTGGAACGGGATGTCGAGCCCGTCGATCCACGCCATGGGCTGATCACTGTCGTT
>CBFCWZ010000134.1:0-9438 GCA_965601935.1 uncultured Ilumatobacteraceae bacterium | reverse complement strand
TCCCAGACACCTGTTGCAGCTTTCGCGTTGCAGGTTGTGGATGCGACCGGTGTCCAGACACCTAGCAGCGGGTGAGGAAGTTCTTCAGGAGGTCGTGGCCCATGCCGGTGAGAATGGATTCGGGGTGGAACTGGACCCCTTCGACGTCGTGGTCCCTGTGGCGGACACCCATCACCACACCGTCGGCGGTTCGCGCCGTGACCTCGAGGGAAGCAGAGATCGAGTCGGGTGCCAGCACCAAGGAGTGATAGCGGGTGGCGGTGAGCGGGCTGGGCAGGCCGGCGAACACACCGCCGCCCTCGTGCTCGATCGGCGACGTCTTGCCGTGCATCAACTCGGGCGCACCCACGACATCGGCGCCGTAGACGTGGCCGATCGCCTGGTTCCCGAGGCACACCCCGAACAGGGGAATCCCCTCGGCCGCGAACACCGGGATGGCGTCGCAGATGATCCCGCTGTCCTCCGGCCGACCCGGACCAGGCGACAACAGCACGCCGTCGGGTTCGATCGCCAACGCCTCGTCGACCGACACCGCGTCGTTGCGCACGACGATCGGCTCCGCACCCAGCTCGCCGAGGTACTGGACGAGGTTGTAGACGAAGCTGTCGTAGCTGTCGATCACGAGAATCCGCACCCGCTCAGTATGTCGTGCACCGAACGGTCGGCCATGCCGGAAACCCGCGCCACGGGACACCCTCCGACGATGTCACACGAGTCGCGTTCGGAGGACTTGATTCGATGCCGTACACTCGACCAGCGATGGCTCCCCCGAAGCGCAAGAGCGGTGGCGGCCGCGTCACTCCGAAGGGCACTCAGCCCGGTGACCGGACCGTCTCGAGTCCCGGCGTCGACGACCACATGGTGGCCGCGTCGTCCCGGTACACACCGAAGCAACAGAAGCGTCAGATCATCCCACCGGCGTGGGTCCCCGTGATCATGCTCGTGCTGCTGATCGGCGGCGGTCTGGTGATCATGGCCCGCTATCTGGTGTTCACCGACAGCAACTGGCCCACCTTCGTCGGCCTCGGCATGATCCTCGGTGGTCTGTACGCCGCCACCAAGTGGCAGTAGCTGCCTGACAGGGTTGTCCACATCCATGTGGACAAATGAAATGACATGAGTGTGGTTTCACCCAACTTCGTCCACATCCTGTGGAAAACCACCCTTTCGCGTCCCCACACGACGACTCAGTCGTAGAGCGGTGCGACCTCGGTCATCTCCTCCAGGCAATGTGTAGGAGGGGGAGGGTCCTCATCGGGAGCCATCGTCAACTTCAGCTCCGTGCCGCAGATATCGCATCGATACCTCCGGTTCACCTTGCGGAGTTCACCGGTGGGCGGTGGCTCGGGAGGCAGCGACGTCATCGAGCGCAGTATTCCGATCCCCAGTTTCCACAGCACCCACCCCATCAGGACCCCCGCAAGGACCCACAGAACGGTGGAAATCTCCGGCATGCCCTCAGGCTACGGCGTGGCCTCCGCACGCGGCAGGTCGCTCCTCGAGCCGGTGACGCGGCGACAGCTCGCGGTCATTCGCGATGGTGTCAGACACCCAAGCGTTCGAGGATCATGGCGTTGCCCATACCGCCGCCTTCGCACATCACCTGGAGGCCGTAGCGGGCCTCCCTGCGCTCCAACTCGTGGAGGAGGGTGGTGGTGAGGCGCGTGCCGCTCGCACCGAGCGGATGACCGAGGGCGATGGCGCCACCGTTCACGTTGACCTTCTCGTCGAGTGCACCCGTCTCGAACTGCCAGGCGAGCACTGCGGTGGCGAAGGCCTCGTTGGCCTCCAACACGTCGATGTCACCGAGGGTGAGCCCCGCACGGGCGAGCACCTTCTCGGTGGCGGGGATGTTGGCGGTCAGCATGAGTCGCGGGTCGGCCCCGGCGAGGGCGAACGACACGAACCGGGCGCGCGGCCGCAGCCCGAGTTCGGCCGCCTTCTCCTCGCTCATCACCAGGACCGACGCGGCACCGTCGCTGATCTGTGACGAATTCCCCGCCGTGACACGGCCACCCTCGGCGGGCGACCTGAACACCGGGGCGAGCCGGGCGAGTTCCTCCATCGACGTGGTACGGACCCCCTCGTCACGTGTCACGAGGTTGCCTCGGGCATCGGCGACCGGGACGATCTCGATGTCGAACCGACCCTCGGCCTGCGCGGCGGCCGCCCGTTCCTGACTGCGCAGGGAGAACTCGTCCATTTCGCTCCGGCTGATGTTCCACTCGTCGGCGATGAGCTCGGCGCTGACGCCTTGCGACACCAGCCCACCGCGGTCGGCGTAGCGGGCCGACACCTTCGGACCGAACGGATAGCCGTAGTGACCGTCGACCATCGCCGCGCCCATCGGCACGCGGGTCATCGTCTCGACACCGGAGGCGACCACGACGTCGTACGCACCCGCCTGGATGCCCTGGGCAGCGAAGTGCAGGGCCTGCTGCGCCGACCCGCACTGGCGGTCGATGGTGGTTCCCGGTACCTCCTCGGGCCACCCGGCGGCGAGGACGGCATTGCGGGCGACGTTGACACCCTGCTCACCGACCTGCATGACACAGCCCATGATCACGTCGTCGACGAGCGCTGGGTCCAGCCCCGTTCGGTCGACCAGCGCCGTCATCGTCTCCGACACCAGGTCGACCGGGTGCCAGTGGGACAGCACTCCGTCGTGCTTGCCCAATGGCGTCCTGACCGCCTCGACGATGACTGCGTTCGACATGTGCCCCTTGCACCCGGCCGTGGACTCCGGGTCGCGCCAGTCTGGCCACGACCACGCCACGCGCCCAAACTCTGCTCCTCAGCGATCGTTTGCGGGCCGATTCGGACCGGACGTGCGACTGATTTCGGCCCTCAAACGTTCACGCGAGAGGGTGTGAGGGGCCCGAGGTCGGTGCCCAACTCGCGGTCGGCGAACGCCCAGAAGCTGGCTGCCAGCGGAGCCACCGACGGGCCGGTGGGAACGGCGTCCGGCTCGAACAGGCATCGGGCGAAATCGTGGCCGGCCACCACCGCGCCGAACACCTCGTCGCCGTCGTCGGCCCAGGCGAACTCACCGTCGCGGCGGGTGACGTGGCGTTCCTCCACCGCCACCTTCGGAGTGGCACCCGGCTTCCACGTACCCCCTCCCCGTGAGGCGTCGGCGGCGGACAGGACGCTGTCTTCCAGTTCGGTCACCGTGATGCCGATGTCGACGCCGGCAAGGATGAGTTCGTTCACCATCATCATCGGCAGCCCAGAAGCGCGCGCGATCGCCAGGATGCCCGCGCCGAACCTCGGGTTCAGCTCGCTCGGCAGGAAGCCCTTGTCGGTGACCACACCGTCGATCGTGAAGGTGCCGCGGAAGTCGACCTGCGCCCGCAGTTGCTCGCCTGCCCGCCGGACCATGTCGCGCATCGACTCCCGCACCTCTGCGGCAGGGTCCCAGAAGGTGGCGCATCCCGCGTAGACGAGGTCGGTGCCTCGGCGCAGCGTCACCATCTCCACCGGACGGAGAGCCGCCACGCCGTCAGGGAGGACGATGCCATGGATCGAGCAGGGCGTGCCCTCCAGGAAGGGCATCACCCGCACCGAGTCGCACATCGGCGACAGGCCGCTCAGCGCCGCCGCCCGACTGGCGTCGTCGACCACCCAGAAGGTGCCGGTGCCGCCTCCGTGGAAGCCGTCGCGGGCGTCGGCCGCCCACACCGTGCCGTGGCCCTCGTCGAGTCGCACGGCCGCCGAACCCGCCTCGCCGAGCGGCACCACCTCGGATGGCGCACGGGCGATCCCGGCATCATCCCAGAAGCGGTCGATGACGGTCTTGTCCTCCAGCGCCACCCACTCGGGTCGCCGGTGAGCGAGGGTCGGGCGGCCGTCGACCTCAGGGGCCTCGTTCAGGAAACCGGTGACGACCACCGCGGAGCGGTCCGGATCGAAGTCGGCGAGGGCAGCGAGTGCATCCGCCGGCAGGTCGGCGAGCACGTCGCTACCGTGCCGCAGCATCTCCATCATGGAGAGCCCCTCGGGAGGTTCGAGCAGGAACATCGGCACGTCCGGCGCCGGCCCGGCCCCGTTGCCCTCGACAGCCAGCAGGAGGATCTCGTCGGCACCCACGGAACGGAGATGATCGACGTGCTCGTTGAACCCCTGCGGCCGCTGGGCGACGATCAGCACGCGCCGGCCGGCGAAGGTCTCCCGCATCGGCGACAACCACCACGGCTCCATGTGAGAACGCTACGCGTCCCACCGCAACAACGGGAACGGGGTTTCCAACGCCGTTTGCGTCAGGGATTCGGTGCCATCTCGACCAGATCCGCGACGCAGACGACGACGGTGAGTCGTCAGTAGAGGTCGTCGCCGGGTTCCGGGTCGGGGTCGGGTTCTGGTTCGGGCGTGAGCAGATCGATGACTTCGTGGAGCGTGTGGATCTGTTCGTCGCTCAGGGGGAGCGCGAAGTGGGCCTGTGCGGCACGGCGGTAGGTCACGTTCATCTCCCGCCAGAGTCGGCGACCGGTACGGGTGAGTTCCACCTCGACGGCCCGCAGGTCGTCGGTGTGCGCGCCGCGGTGGCGTGCAACCCATCCCTCCTCCTCGAGCCGGTCGAGACGGCGGCTGATGCTCGAGGGGGGGAGCCGTAGATCGGCCGCCACGTCGAGGGGACGGGCCGTGCCACCCTGCCGCTGCAGTGAGGCCAGCACGTCGAACCAGCCGAGCGAGATGTCCCACTCGGCACGCAGTTCCTCGTCGATGGCGCGCTCGACCTCGGCGATCGTGGACTGCATCCCCCGCCACGCGGAGAGCCGGCCGGCATCCAGGCGGGCCATCGCTCCGCCAACCTCAGTTCACGGCGCGGAGGGCGGCCTCGAACGCGCTGAGAGCCTTCGAGACCTCGTCCTTCGTGACCGTCAGCGGCGGCATCCAGCGGATCGTGCGGTTGCGGGTACCGGCGGTGAGCAACAGCAGGTTGCTCTCGCGGCGGCAGTACTCGACGATCGCCTGGGCACGGTCCGGGTCCTGGAACTCGGTGGCGATCATCAGGCCACGCCCGCGCACGTGACGCATCGTGGCGTCGACCTGCTGGAGGTCGCGCAGCCCGTCGATGAGCTGGCGACCGCGCTTGTTGACGTTCTCGAGGAAGCCTGGGCTCTGCAACACCTCGATGGTCGCGAGTGTGGCCGCGCACCCGAGCGGGTTGCCGTTGTAGGAGCCACGGTGACTGCCCGTGAGCCACTTGTCGTCGATCTCCCGGCGCGTGCCGATCGCCGCGAACGGGAAGCCCGAGGCAATGCCCTTCGCCATGCAGATGATGTCGGGCTCACAGTCGATGTCGTCGATGGCGAACATCTTCCCGGTCCGGCCGAACCCGGTCTGCACCTCGTCGGCCACGAACAGGATCCCGTGCTCGTGGCACCGCCGGGACAGTCCTTCGAGGAAGGGTGTCGGCGTGGGGATGAACCCACGCTCACCGATGACCGGCTCGATCACCAGACACGCCACCGCACCCGGATCGACCTGGGTGGCGAAGATCCGGTCGAGGCCGCGCAGCGCTCGGGAGATCTCGGTCTCCTGGTCGGACACGTGGGGGTCGGGGAACGGCGCCACGAACACACCGGGCGGGAACGGGCCGTAACCCTTCCGGTCGAGGGCGCGTGACGTCGACATCGCGAGTGTGAGGTGCGTGCGCCCATGGAACGCCCCGTCGAACGCGATCACGTTGTGGCGGCCGGTGGCGTGCTTCGACAGCTTGACCGCCGACTCCAGCGCCTCGTCGCTCGACGACGAGAAGAAGAAGGTGTCGATGGGCGCGGGGGTGATCTCGGCGAGCTTCGTGGCCGTCGCCTCGAGGAGATCGTGGGTGTACACGTTGGCCTGGGCGTGGACGAGCTTGGCGGCCTGGTCGGCGATGGCCTGCACCACCTTCGGATGGGTGTGTCCCGTCGACGCGGTGGCGATGCTCGACGTGAAGTCGAGGTACTCGTTGCCGTTGACGTCGACGATCCACGATCCGTGACCGCGCACGACCTGCAAGTCGGTTGCCTTGGACCAGACGCCCGACAGATGGGATCCGCTCATCGCGCGAAGCCTACGGCTCCGATGGTGTCGTCGCGGTGCTCGCGCGAGACACCGTCGGGAGTCAGGAGGCGAGTGCGACGTCGGCGAACTGCGAGAAGGCCACCTTCGCCACATCGGGGTACGTGTCGGCGAGGTGGAACGTCATCTCGTCGCGCACCGTCTCCGGGACGTCGTCGAGGTCGGGTCCGTTGCGTGTCGGGAGCACCACCTCGGTGAGCCCCATCCGGTGGGCGGCGAGCACCTTCTGCTTCACGCCGCCGATCGGCAGCACCTGACCCTGCAGCGTGATCTCGCCGGTCATTCCCACATCGCGGTTCACCGCGTGGCCGGTGAGCAACGACACGAGCGCCGTCGTGATCGTGATACCGGCCGACGGACCGTCCTTCGGCACCGCACCCGCGGGCACGTGGACGTGGAACCGGCGGCGCAGCGATTCGGGCTCGAGGCCCAGCTCCTCGGAGTGCGACCGCACATAGTTGAGGGCGATCTGGGCAGACTCCTTCATCACGTCACCGAGCTGGCCGGTGAGCGTGAGGCCCGGTTCGGAGTCCGGCCCGGTGGGGAAGGCCGTGGTCTCGATGAAGAGCACGTCGCCACCCACGCCGGTGACGGCGAGGCCGGTCGCGACTCCCGGCTCGGAGGTGCGGTCGGGGATGTCGTCGACCACTTTCGGGCGGCCGATCCAGTCGGTCAGCTCGTGGGTGGTGATGGCGAGAGGAGTCTCGACACCCGTGGCGACCTGCGCGGTGACCTTGCGCACGAGCCGACCGAGCTCACGTTCCAGCGAACGCACACCGGCCTCACGCGTGTAGCCGCGGATGATCTCGCCGATCACCGCCTCGGGCACTTCGACCTCGTCGGGCCGCAGGCCGGCCCGCTCGATCTGGCGGGGCAGGAGGTAACGATTGGCGATGAAGTTCTTCTCCTCATCGGTGTAGCCGTCGAGGCGAACGAGGTCCATCCGGTCGAGGAGGGGCGCCGGGATGGTGTCGGCGACGTTGGCGGTGGCGAGGAACACGACCTCCGACAGGTCGAGGTCGACCTCGAGGTAGTGGTCGCGGAACGTGTGGTTCTGGGCCGGGTCGAGCACCTCGAGCAGGGCAGCCGTCGGGTCGCCCGACCAGCCGCCCGCGGCCAGCTTGTCGACCTCGTCGAGCAGGACGACGGGGTTCATCGTGCCCGCCTCCTGCAACGCCCGGACGATCCGCCCCGGCTGGGAGCCGACGTACGTACGACGGTGACCTCGGATCTCGGCCTCGTCGCGGATGCCACCCAGGGCGACGCGGACGAACTCGCGACCCATTGCCCTGGCCACCGACTCGCCGAGGCTGGTCTTGCCCACACCGGGAGGGCCGACCAGCGTGATGATGGCGCCTTGTCCGCGGGGTGCGCGCCCGCCGTGGGCGTCGACTCGCTCGTCGAGCCCGCGATCACGGCGCAGCTTGCGGGTGGCGAGGAACTCGACGATGCGGTCCTTCACGTCGTCGAGTCCATAGTGGTCGGTGTCGAGGATCTCCTTCGCCGCGTCGAGGTCGAGGTGATCGTCGCTACGGTGCCCCCATGGCAGCTCGAAGATGCGGTCGAGCCACGTGCGGATCCACGAGTGCTCGGGCGACTGCTCGCTCATCCGTTCGAAGCGGTCGAGTTCCTTGTCGATGGCATTCTTGACGCCCTCGGGCGCGTCGAGGTCGCCGAGGCGCTCGCGGTAGTCGCCGACGACGTCGTCGCCTTCGCCGAGCTCCTTGCGGATCGAGTTCATCTGCTGGCGCAGGAGGAACTCGCGCTGCTGGCGGTCCATTCCCTCACTGACGTCGTGACGGATCGTCTCGGCCACCTGCAGTTCGGCGAGGTGGTTGCGAGCCCAGTTGTGGATCGCGTCGACGCGATCGGCCACGTCGACGGCCTGGAGAACGCGGAGTCGGTCGTCGTCCCCGAAGTCGGCCCAGGCGGCGACGGCGTCTGCGAGGTCGCCCGGCGCTTCGACGGTCCGCAGGATCTCGGGGAGACTCCGAGATCGACGCAGTTCCGCGACGAGGTCGAGCGTTGCCCTGAGTTCGCGGTTGGCCGCATCGACCCGGGGGGAGGGTTCGGGGTCGACGATCGGGTCGATGTCGACCATGGGCGCGTCACTCCCGATGGAGTGATGGGCAACGATGCGGGCACGGCGACCGACCGCGACGATGGCGGCGGTCTCACCGTTGGGGAGGTTGCCCACGTTCGGTACACGTGCGGTGACGCCGAGTTCGTGCTCGTCGCCACCGGTGAGCAAGAGGCGACCATCACCGTTGTCGGTGGCTGCCTCGACCGCGGCGCGCGCGCTGTCGGACTGGATCGTGAGGGTGAGCGTGACGCCCGGCAGGACAGGCGATGGGAGGTGGAGATGGGGAAGGCGTGTTCTGGTGTCGGTGTTCGACATGCCCACACGCTATGCGCAGTTTTAATGAGTCACTACAACTCATGATTACAAGATTCCTGTCGAGATGCCATCAACCCGTGAGTTCGGTGGCGAACTCGAGGGCGTCGACCCACGGCATCCGTTCGGCGACCGCGGCGCGAAAGGGCATCACCCAGCGGGGAGCGCTCACCCCGAGGGCGCCCCGAAGAACCCCGTCGCGGCCGTAGAGGGCGAGCATCTTGCCCTCCTCCACCGAGCCTCCGGTCAGGGCGACAGCATCGCCGGCGTCGGACCGGCCGATGAACTGGATGCGGTGGGAGGCCTGGTCACTCCATACGAACGGCACTGCGTCGTAGGGCGAGGGCTCCTCGCCCGCGGCGACGGCCAAGAGGTTCGCACCCGCGATCGCGCCCTGCTCGGCGGCATTCGTCCAATGCTCGATGCGGATCTCCTCGCCGAAGAGAGGGTGTGCCCACCGGGCGACATCGCCCGCGGCGAACACGATCGCGTCGGTGCCGAGGGCGCGCAGTGACGAATCGCACCGCACTCCGTTGTCCAGTGACAGCCCGGAGCCGTCGAGCCACTCCGTGTTCGGGGTGACGCCGATCCCCACCACGACCACGTCGGCGGCGACCTCTTCACCTCCCCTGAGCGTGACCACGTCGGCCGCGAGCGAGTCGACCGTGACACCACAGCGGATGGTGATGCCGTCGGCCTCGTGCAGTTCGCCGATGATCCGGCCCATCTCGGGTCCGAGACCGCGGATGAGTGGCGCCTCGGCTCCTTCGAGCACGGTCACCTCGTTGCCGAGTCCGCTTGCCGTGGCGGCGACCTCCAAGCCGATGAAGCCGGCGCCGATGACCACGACCTTCCTGCCCCCGCCCGCGATCGCGTCGCGGAGGGCGAGGGAGTCGTCCACGGTGCGGAGTTCGTGGACCCCGTCCGGCTGGCCGGGCAGACGGCGGCACCGGGTCCCGGTCGCGATGATGAGCCCG
>CBFCWZ010000133.1:0-9467 GCA_965601935.1 uncultured Ilumatobacteraceae bacterium | reverse complement strand
CGGCCGCGACGGCAGCCGTCTGGCCGGTGTCGGTGTCGGCCGGTGAGGTGCCGGCGGGCGGCAGGGGAGTCTCGGTCTGGGCGCGGGCCGCGCTCGCGGCGGCGAGGGCTTCGACGGGTTCGCCCTTCCGGAAGCGACGTAGGTCGTCGCGCAGGGCACCGCCGGTCGGATAGCGGAGCTGGGGGTTCTTGGCGAGCAGGCGGGCCACCATCGCCTCGTAGGCGACGGGGATGTCGGGCACGAGCTGACGCAATGGCTGGGGCGCGTCGTGGACCTGCTTGTAGGCGATCGACACGGGGTTCTCGCCGGTGAACGGGGGACGGCCGGCCACCATCTCGTACATCACGATGCCGAGCGAGTAGAGGTCGCTGCGCGGGTCGGGCTGGGCGCCCTGGGCCTGCTCGGGACTGAAGTAGGTGGCGGTGCCCATCACCGAACCGACCTGGGTGAGGTTCGACTCGGATGCCGCGTTCATGACGCGGGCGATCCCGAAGTCGGCCACTTTCACCTGTCCGTTGGAGCCGATGAGGATGTTGCCCGGCTTGATGTCGCGGTGGACGACGCCCTTCTCGTGGGCGAACGCCAGCGCCGCGGCCACCTCGGAGGCGATCTCGGCGGACTGTTTGGCATTGAGTTGCTGGTGGGTGGCGAGGACCTCGGCGAGGGTGCGGCCCTCGACCTGCTCCATGGCGATGAAGTAGGTCGTCTCGTACTTGCCCCAGTCGTAGACGTTGACGATGTTGGGGTGGGAGAGGTTCGCCGCCGCCTGGGCCTCTCGGCGGAAGCGCTCGACGAAGTTCTCGTCGGTGGCGAACTCGGGGAACAGCACCTTGATGGCGACCTGCCGGTCGAGCAGGAGGTCGCGCGCGGAGAAGACGTCGGCCATGCCGCCGCGCCCAATTCGCTTGTGGATCTCGTAGCGGTCGTTGATGACCGTTGCGTCGCCGGTGTTCGTCACTTCGTCTGCCTCAGCCGCGCCGGTTCGCGCAGCGCCGTTCGAGGTTATCGACGCCTCGGTCCGGGGTGTCATCGACGGCCTTTGTCACACTGCACAACATCGTTGGACGCTCTTGATCCCCTGGCTAGTTCCCGGCACCGTCGTCGGGCGTGTCGGGGTCGGGGAGGGGTTCGATGTCGGGGAGGGGGCCGGGAGACTCGCCGACCACCACGTCGGCGCCCTCACCGGTGAGCAGGTAGTCGAGGATGCCCTCGGCGATGGGGCCGGCGACCCGCCCACCGGTGGCGGCGAGTTCGCTGGTCGAGCGGATGTTGTTGACCACCACGGAGACCGCGTACTGCGGATCGTCGGCGGGGGCGAAGGCGATGATCCAGGCGTGGACGAGGTCGGGGTCGTCGAGCAGGCCGAGTTCGGCGGTTCCGGTCTTGGCGGCGGCCTGGACACCGCCTTGCAGGTTCAGGCAGCAGCTGGCCGTGCCGACCTCCGCGACCCCGACCATCAGGTCGCTCAGGATCGCCGCGCTCTCGGTGCTCAGCGGCTCCTTCCACTCCGTGGGGCGGGTGCGGGAAAGGAGGCCGCCATCGTGGTCGTAGGTGGCCTCGATGGCGTAGGGCTGCATCATGATCCCGTCGTTGGCCACGGTGGAGGCGACCATCGCCATGTGCATCGGCACCATCTGCACCTCGCTCTGGCCGAAGGCGCGGATGGCGAGGAGGGGCAACTCGTCGTCGAGGTTCGACACGTCGCCGATGGTGCTGCGAGCACCGCGGGGCAGGTCGAAGGGGATGTTCTGGTCGATGCCCCAGTCCTTCGTTCCCGCGATGAAGGCGTCGGGTCCCATCTCGATGCCCATCTTGGCGAAGGGAATGTTGCAGCTGCGGGCGAACACCTCCGCGAGGTCGCCGCCACACACGGTGTTGTTGTAGTTGTTGATCGGGTCGTTGGTCTGGGGTGGGACGTACTCGGTCTCGTCGGGGTACGCGGTCTCGGTGGTGATGGTCCCGTTCTCGAGGGCGATTCCCGTGGTGATCACCTTGAAGGTCGAGCCGGGCATGAACCGGTCCTGGTAGCTCTTGGCGAGGATCGGGTTGTCGGGATCCTGCTGGAGGGCGACGAGGTTCTCCTGGGCCGTCTCGAACTCCTCGTTGACGAACGTGTTCGGGTCGTAGGAGGGGCTGGTCCACATCGCCCGCACGGCCCCGGTGTCGGGCTCCATGACGACGACGGATCCCTCGTTGCCGCCCATCAGGAACTTCGCCACCTGTTGGAGGTCGTGGCGCAGAGTGAGTTGGACGGAGCCGGAGTTGTCGACATCGGCGTTGAGGATGTCGCCGATCGAGCGGATCTGCTGTTCGGTGGTCTGGCCGGTGAGGACGTCGCCGTGGCTCTTCTCGACCTGGGTGGACCCGAACGCGAAGGTGAAGTAGCCGGTGGCGTGACTGAGGAGGTCGCCCGTGGGGTACTCCCGCTCGAAGTCGGCTCGCACCTCGGCAGGAGCGGGGAGCGAGCGGGCGGCGACGATGCCGTCGGCGGTGACGATCGGGCCGCGGGGCCGGTTGAACTCGCGCACCACCGAACGGGTGTTGTCGAAGCGGGCGTCGAGTTCCTCCTTGCGCCCCACGTGCCAGTAGTTGAGAGCGACGAACAGGATCACGTAGCACGTCATCAACCCGAGCGCGAGCTGGCGGATCTTCCGGTTCACGAGCCGCCCCGGGGCGAGAGGAGTCCGTCGCGGCGGTCGGCCGAGCTGGTCGATGGACGGCTCACGGGAGGTCGTCCAGGTCGATGTCGGTGGGCCGGTCGCGCCGGACGAGGATGTCGGCGTCGACGTCGGCGAACTCGGGGAGCGGCTGGCCCTTCTTCTGGGCGCGGCGGATGCGGGCTTTGAGACGCCGGGCCTGCCACAGCTCGCCGGTGGTGGGGGTGTCGGGCACCTCGCCGAGGCGGCGGGCGGCGCTGTCGGAGATGCGCACGAGGAGGGCGAGGAGGATGTAGTTGGCGACGAGCGACGAGCCGCCGTAGCTCACGAAGGGGAGGGTGATGCCGGTGAGCGGCACGATCTTGATGACGCCGGCGATGATGATGAACCCCTGCACGCCGACGATGGTGGTGAGTCCCACGGCGAGCAGCTTCTCGAAGGGCCGCTCGGTGCGGATGGCGGTGCGCAGGCCCGCCCCCACCATCAAGAGGAAGGCCATCAGGATGGTCGTGCCGCCGAGCAGGCCCATCTCCTCGGCGATGGAGGCGAAGATGAAGTCGTTCTGCGCCTCGGGCACCTGGTTGGGGTTGCCCCGCCCGAGGCCGGTGCCGAGCAGGCCGCCGTCGGACAGGCCGTAGAGAGCCTGCACGATCTGGTAGCCCTCGTCGAGCGAGCGTGACCAGGGGTCGAGCCAGATGTCCACCCGGGTCTGGACGTGGGTGAACTGGCTCCACGCGAACCAGGCCGCGCCGCAGAACATCACCACTCCGAGCACCAGGTACATGGCCCGTTCGGTGGCGACCCACATCATCACCACGAACAGCGAGAAGAAGAGCAGCGACGAGCCGAGGTCGCGTTCGGCGACCATCACCACCACGGCGAAGCCCCACGCCAACAGGATCGGGGCGATGAACCGGGGCTCGGGGAGGTGGAAGGGGCCGACCTTCCAGGTGGAGGCGGCGATCAACTCACGGCGTTCGGCGAGGTAGCTGGCGAAGAAGATGGCCAGGGCGAGCTTGGCGAACTCTCCGGGCTGGAAGTTGATGGGGCCGATGCTCACCCAGATGCGGGCGCCGTTGATGAGCTGGCCGATGCCGGGGGCGAGGGGCAGCAGGAGGAGGAAGGCGCCGCCGGCGAACCACCACCACGTGCGGTGGTCGAGGTTCACCACACGCTGGACGAACACGAGGGTGCCGATGAACACGCCGACGGCGACGAAGCTCCACAGCGCCTGCAGGCCGGCCAGGTCGTCATCGAGCCGGGTGATCATCACGAACCCGACGCCGTGGAGATAGGCCGCGAGGGGGAGGAGGGTGGCGTCGGCACCCCGGGCGAAGAGCCGCACCGCGAGGTGGGCGCCCATCAAGAGGGCGAGGATGATGAGGACGAACACGACGATCCCCGGTGGGATCTCGCTGTTCGTGCCGAGGGCGGCGATCGTGTAGGCGGCGGCCGTGATGGCGCCGACCATCAAGATGAGCGACAGCTCCGCGTTGCGGCGCCGCTTGGCGATTCTCGACTGGCTCGCCGTGCGTGAGCGGACCGGGTCGTCGGCGACGGCCGTCCCACTCATGACTCCGGCGCGGTGGTCTCAGTCGTGGTGGTGTCGTCGTCCTCGGCCACCGTGGTCGATGGCGAGGTCGTGGTGGTGGACGTGGCCGCCTCGTCGTCGGGGACGTCGTCCTCGGTCGACTCCAACTCGAGGGAGCGGATGAACTCGTCGGCGTCGGAGCGGGAGTCGAAGCGGGGCCGTTCCTCGACGGCGTCGACACTCTCCTCGGTGAGTTCGTCGCGTTCGGGCCCGGCGGGTGTCTCCCGCGTGGGGTCGAACCAGAGGAAGCCGTCGGTCTGGCCCTTCCAGATGATCGCCTCGTCGTCCTCGTCGAACTCCACGAAGTAGCCGGAACGGGCCCAGCTGGCCGTGAACACGAACAGCACCACCAGCAGGGCGGCGATGACGAACAGGATGACCGCCCGCTTGATACCCAGGCGACGCTTCCTCTTGGGTGCGGCCCCGGCTGCCGCTGCGGCGGCGAGGTCCGTGTCGGTGTCGGGGTCGGCGTCGACCTCGATGGTGCCGGCCGGGGTCGGCTCGGTACCTTCCTCGGGCCACACCGGGACGATGTCGACCTCGACCGTGGGGTCGGGTGGATCGTCGCCGTCGAGGATGTCGACCACGATCACCGAGATGTTGTCGCGCCCGCCTGCGTCGTTGGCTTGGGCGACGAGCTTCTCGGCCGCGACCTGCGGGTCCTCCTCCTCTTGGAGGGTGGTCGTGATCTCGTCGTCGTGGACTTCGTCGACGAGCCCGTCAGAGCAGAGCAGGAATCGGTCGCCCCGGATGAGGGGCAGTGTCCACCAGTCGATCTTCACGTCGGGCTCGATGCCGAGGGCACGGGTGACGATGTTGCGCCGCGGATGGAGGCGGGCCTCGTCGGTGGTGATGTGGCCCGTGTTGACCAGTTCCTGCACGTAGCTGTGGTCGACGGTGACCGGCCGCATCTTGCCGTGCCGGAAGAGATAGGTGCGCGAGTCGCCGACGTTGGCCAGCAGGAGGGCCTCGCTGGGCTCGGCGGGGATCACGGGGGTGACATCGGGGGGCAGCTCGGGCTCGGTCTCCTCCTCGGTGGCGACGTCGGACTTGTGGGGGTCGTGGAGGTCGACGTTGGGCCCGGCGCGCCCGGCCATGGCGTCGGCGATGACGGCGATGGCGGTGACGGTGGTCCCCATCCCGTGATGGCCGGGTGTGGCGATGGCGGCGCGGAAGATGTCCCGGTTGGCATTGCCGATCGACTCGACCACCTCGTCGGCGGTGGGCAGGTCGGGGCCGAGCAGGTCGCCGTTGATCCGGTCGACCGCCAATTGGCTGGCCACCTCGCCCGCCTCGTGACCGCCCATCCCGTCGGCGACCACGTAGAGGCCGGCCGCGGCGAAGAGGCTGTCCTCGTTCTCGGGACGGAGGCGCCCGGCGTCGGTGGCGGACCCCCAGCGCAGCTCAGCCATGGACGCCTCGCTCCGCGTTGCGCGTGAGTGTGTGGCGGGTGGGGCAGTGGGTCACTGAGCCTCGATCACGGTGATGCCGACCTGGATTCTGTCGCCGGGGTGGAGCAGGCGGGCGCCATGGAGCCGGTTGCCGTTGTGGAAGGTGCCGTTGGTGGAGCCCAGGTCCTCGACCATCGGCTGGCCGTCGTTGTCGTAGAAGCGGGTGTGGAGCTGGGAGACGAACGAGTCGTCGTCGATCGTGATCGTGCAGTTCGGGTCGCGCCCCAACGTGATCTCGTTGCCGAGCGAGATGCTGGTGCCGCGCCGGTGCTTCGGCTCGAGGATCACCAGCCGCTGGGCGGGCTTGCCCCGCTTCCCCTTCTTCGGCTTCGGCTGCTTCGCCGGTACGGGCGGGGCCGCCGGTGCTGCCGGCACTGCGGCCATGGCAGGACGGGGTGACGCCTGGGTGGCCGCGGCGCGCTGGTTGTGGACCTGGGCCTGTTCGACCGTGCGGCCCTTCGGCACGCGCACCTCGCTCCACACCGCCCACAGCACCCGCGCGAAGAACAGATACAGCAGTCCCAGGAGGATGAGTTTGAGAACGTTGAGGGCTTGGTCGGTCATTGCGGTACGGACTCGGTGGAAGCGACGCGGGGCGGCGCGGCGTCAGGACGCCTCGAAGCGCACATGCGTCGACCCGAAGCTGATGATGTCACCGTCTTGCAGACGTTGGTCCGAGGTGAGCTTGATGCCGTTGACCATCGTGCCGTTCGTCGACCCGAGGTCCTGCACGATGTAGCCGGCCCGACCCGGACGGATCTCGGCGTGTCGCCGGCTGACGTTGGAGTCGTCGATCGTCAACGCCGATTCCGGCATCCGCCCCACCGACGTGACGTGCTCGCCCAACGGGATCCGCTCGCCCGACGGCATCACGAGGCTTCCCGCCCCCAGCCCACCGGGGGCCTGTTTCAGTTGGCACATGATCCCGAACCGGCCCGACTTCAACTTCTCGTCGACCATCAGGCGGACCCGCACGGGCCCCATGAAGTGGTAGCCCTCCTCACGGGCGTACTCCCGCGCCGCCTCGCCCAACTCGGTCGTCAACGCATCTTCGATGTCGTTGAAGTCGGCGTGGTCACGCGGGCTCAGGAGCACCGTGAAGTCGTTGGGGACGATGCGCCGACCCTTGACGTCGACGTCACGGTTGTCGTCCATCTCGCGTACGAGACGACGACCGAGTTCGATTGGACGGATCGACCCACGAGAGCGACGGAACACCCTGCTGACTCTACGGCCCGAGATCGCGCGAGATGCTGCAATCCGCACGGGGAACGCGCGTGGCATCCCCGGGCGGCAGCGTTAGCCTTGGGTGCTCCACTCGGGCGAGTGGCGGAATTGGCAGACGCGCTGGCTTCAGGTGCCAGTGAGGGAAACCTCGTGGGGGTTCAAGTCCCCCCTCGCCCACGACGAAACCCCTGCTCAGCAGGGGTTTCTGTCTGTGGATATCCCTTGACTTCTACCGGATTTCTACCCTTGTGTGCGCAAGGATATGTGCCACTCTCCCTCAGGCGGCCTCATGCCGGCCCAATGCCCCAGCGACAGATAGTCCGCCCGGAACGCACGAACGTCCGAACTACGCAGTCTGCTGAGCGCGACATCGCCAGCAATCGTTCGGGAGGCATCGAGCCGAGTCGACACTCGTTCACCACCGAGTACCGACCGCCCACCTCGATCTCGAATCTCAAGCGCAAGCACGGTCTGCTTGGGCAGGCGTCCCAGGATTGCGGTCGGCGGAGGACTGATTTCGTCGTCAATGCGAAAGGCGCCTGGTATGTCTCCCTCGTCCACCGTGTCGATGTTCACCCACCGACCGTCCCGGGCGATCCAGCCCCGCTCGGTGCGCTCGTCGACAAGAGCGCGATCTCGCGGTTTTGTAGAACAGGCCGATGCTCCCGGCTTCGAGGAAGTCGAGATGGGACGTCATCTATCGAGCCGTCTCCGTGGACCCGTCTCGCGCCGTGGGTGAAAGCAGAAGGCTTGAGACACGACTGGCCGCCTCGTCGTGGAGCGTCGGGGCCACATGGCTGTAGATGCCGAGGGTGATGGCGATGGTGGAGTGGCCCAGTCGCTCCTGGACGACTCGCGGGTGGATGCCTTGTTCGAGGGCGAGGGTCGCCCAGGTGTGGCGGAGGCCGTGGAGGGTGAGCCTCGGTAGGCCGTACCGGCCGACGCGGCGGAGGAACTGGGCGCTGACTGCGTCGGGGCGGAGGCAGGCGCCGTCGGGGTGGTGGAACACGAGGCCCTCGTCGGAGAAGTCGGGGCCGACGAGCAGCCGTTCTTCGAGCATTGCCTTGCGGTGGTCCCGCAACACGTCGATGGTGGCGTTGTCGAGTGCGATCGAGCGGCGGCCGCTCGACGTCTTCGGTTCGCCGATCGTCACCTTGCTGCGCGTCTGGGTGATCGTCTGGACGATGCGGAGCCGGCCCTTGTCGAGGTCGACGTCCTTCCACCGGAGGCCGATCGCCTCGCCGCGACGCATGCCGGTTGTGGCAAGCAACACCCACAGCGCATGCAGTCGGTCGCCCGACTCACGGGACCGAGCGAGGAACGTGCGCAGCGTCGCCGCGTCCCACGCCTGAACACCATCGGACTTCTGGCTGGCTCGCGGTGGGTCGGCGGCATCGGCGGGGTTGCGCGCCAGCCGGCCCCAACGGACGGCGTCCTTGAACGCTCGGTGGAGGATCGTGTGGACATAGTTGACGGTGCGACGGTCGAGGCCGTCGGGCAGGTCGTCGACCGCCCGCCGCTGGCTCTGCCGGCGGAGCAGCGAAGCGAGCGTGTCCTTTGTGATGTACGACGCCTCGTCGAACTCCGTCTGCAGTTGCTCCGCGGTCGCGGCGAGCGACCGCCCGTCGGCCCGCAGTTCGAGGGCTCGCTCAACGACCTCTGGCGAATAGCCCCGCCCGGTCCGAGACGGCTGTCGACGACCCGACGTGAGCAGCAGCACGTACAGGCCGTTCAGCACGGCCGCGTCCACCTTCGCCAACCGGGTGGCGCCGATGTGGGCGATCACGTGGTTGCGCATGTTGCGCTCGTACGAGTCGAAGGTCGACAGGCGCACCGTGTGCTCGATCGCCGCCAGCCACTCGGTCAGGTAGTCGGCGAGGGTTTGCTGGGTGGGCTCGACGTACTCGCCCCGATCGAACTTCGAGAGCAGGTCGACCCGAGCCTTCTCCGCCTCACGCTTCGTCCGGAAGCCCGAGTGCCATTTCTGGCGACGCCGTCCCGTGAGCGGATCGGGGTCGAGCTCGATCTTGACGTAGTACCGCTCGCCCTTCTTCACCACCGAACCACGCATGGCTACTCCTCCTGGCCTGCCTCGCCACGGAGCCAGTCGCGCGCCTCGTCCTCGGAGAGCAGCTCGACCTCGTCACCGTCCTGATGCGCCATCGACTCGAGGTATCCACGCGGCCCGAGTGCGTCGATCTGTTGCGCGAACTCCTTGAAGAAGGCGGCAACCTCGTCGAGCCGGTCGCCGTACTCCTCCTCCATCTGGGCGAGGCGCTTGCGGCGCCACGTGCGAAAGCTCTCATGCCAGTTCCGGGCAGCGGTCTCCGCGCCGAAGATCGCGGCCAGCGCAGCATCGGTCTCGTCGGGGTTGTCGATGTTGATCTCCGCGAGCCGCTCGTCGAACGGCGGGAGCTGATGCTCCCGGCCGAGCAGGTTGGCGTAGAGCTCGGTCACGGGTCGACCGGTGTCGGCGAGGAGCCCGACGCCCGTCCCCGGAGGCGGGATGAAGAAGTAGGCGATCGGCACGTCGAAGACCAT
>CBFCWZ010000132.1:0-9599 GCA_965601935.1 uncultured Ilumatobacteraceae bacterium | reverse complement strand
GCGAAGCTCTTCTCGGCTTCCATCTCGATCTCGCGGCCATCGGCGTACTGCGGCTTGCCGCCGTACATCGGGGAGACCCCGAACCAGTCGATGTCGACCGTGCACGGCACCATCGGGTTCTCGGCGAAGGCGGTGCGCGGGTCGGCCATGTCGCCCGGGTCGTCGAGCAGACAGACCTTGCCGTGGTAGTGCACCGACAGGTGATGGAACGGCTCCTCGACGTCGATCCGCAGGCCGCCTGCGTTCATCTCGGCGTTCGAGTCGATCTTCGGGCGGCCGTAGATGAACCCGACCCGCCCGCCGGGCAGATAGATGCACACGGTCATCTCGGCGTAGCCCTCGTTGACCCGGTTGCCGAGCCGGAACCACCCGCCCGTCTCCGACCCGAGGTCGAAGGCGTTGAGGTACATCGACTCGTTGTAGTTCTCGGCCTCGTCGGGCTCGTGGGTGTACTCGTCCCCGGGCTCGAGGACGGTCACGATGCGGTCTTGATCCCCCATCGGGGTGAACCTACGTGTACGGGGTCGGGCGCGTCGATTCCGGCACCATCGGGCTGGCGGTACCCTGCGCGCGATGAAGCGTGTGGCATCTCTGCTGCTCCCCCTCTCGATGCTCTGGGTGGGCGCGTGCGCCGGCACCGAGGACGGCGCCGACAGCCCGATCGAGGCGTGGGAACAGGCGTGGGACGAGGCCGAGCCCGACGTCCGCACGAACATGTGCGGAACCTTCCGCGGCGAGTACCCGCTGCACGACGGCGACAACGGCCCCGAGGCGCTCTACGACGTGCTCGACGAGGAGGGCTACGTGTTGAGCCTCGACTACGACGACTGGCACGAGTGGATGGACCGCGAGTGCACATGACGGTGCAGCTGCACCCCTTCTCGACGGGCACGATGACCTCGCCGCTCGGCGGCTTCCTCGAGGGCGAGCAGGGCGACATCACGTATCCGGTTCCGATCTACCTGATCGAGCACGCAGGTGGCCTCGCTCTCGTCGACACCGGCTTCCACCCCGATCTGGCCCACGACACGAGCCGGCTGGGGCCGCTCGAAGGAGCGTTCCACCCCCACCTCACCCCCGGCCAGTCCGCCGGTGCGCTCCTCTCGAGAGCCGGCTTCGACCCGACGCAGGTCGACATGGTCGTTCTGACCCATCTCCATTTCGACCACAGCGGCGGGCTCGTCCAGTTCCCCAATGCCCGGGTGGTGGTCCAACGGGCCGAGTGGGCAGCCGGCGACGACGAACTCCTCCTCCGTCGCGGCGGGTACAACGCCGCCGACTTCGATCTCGGTCACGACCGGCAGGAGGTCGAGGGCGATCACGACCTGTTGGGCGACGGGTCGGTCATGTGCCTGCTCACCGACGGCCACACGGCCGGCCACCAGTCGATTCGGGTCCGGACCGACCGCGGAACGTACGTGATCTGCGGCGACTGCTGCTATCTCCGCCGCACGCTCGACGACGACCATCTCCCTCCGTTCGGATCCGATGCCGATCGGCAACGCCACGGGTTGCAGCGACTTCGTGCCGAGCGGGCCGACGGTGCCACCTTGCTGTTCGGCCACGATCCCGATCAGTGGGCGGCGCTCACCTCCGACGGTCTCCATCCGGGGCTCTGAGTTCGGCTCGCGCACTACCTTGACCCGGGTGCGGCCCTTCTTCATCGACACCGACACCGCCAGCGACGACGCCGTCGCGCTCGTCATGGCACTCCGACACGACGAGATCGACGTCATAGGGATCGGCGTGGTCGCCGGGAACGTCCCGCTCGATCGCGCGGTGCAGAACGCCCTCTACACGAGGGAACTGTGCGGACGCGACGATGTCCCCGTGTACGCGGGCGAAGCCACGCCACTCCGCCGGGAACTCGAGACAGCCGAGAACGTGCACGGAGGCGACGGCATGGGCGACATCGGGCTGTCGCTCCGGGGACGGACGCCACAGCAAGGGCATGCCGTCGACGCACTGCTCCGCGCCTCCCACGACCATGAGGGTGAACTGACGCTGGTGACGCTCGGCCCGCTCACCAACGTCGCCGTCGCGCTCGAACGGGATCCGTCTCTCCCCGACCGGATCAGGAGGACGGTCGTGATGGGAGCCGTGGCCGACCACGTCGGCAACATGAGCCCCGTCGCCGAGTTCAACATGTGGGTCGACCCCCATGCGGTCGACGCGGTGCTCGGCTCCGGGCTCGCCCTCGAGTTCGTCGGCTGGGACATCTCTCGGAGGTTCGCCGTGATCGAGAAGGACGTCGCTGCAGATCTGCGGTCGATCGGCACGCCGCTGGCCGAGTTCTGCCTCGACATCCAGTCGGTCGTCGCAGAGTTCTGCGACTCCGAGACCAAGCTCTCCGGCTTCGACCTGCCGGACCCGATCGCGATGGCGTACGCCATCGACCCCGCGGTGGCGACGCAGACCGCCGCTCTGCATCTCGCCGTCGAGACCGAGAGCGAACTCACGCGGGGCATGGTCGTGATGGACCTGCTCGACCTGTTGCACCGCGAGCCCAACGCCACGGTCGTCCTCGGCGCCGACCGGGACCGATTCCTCGACCTGCTACGCGCATCTCTCGTCTGACCCGGACATTGCGGAGGAGACGTCGGGTCGTGACGCCATCGCCGTGCACTCCGGCACCGCTGCGTCGGGGCTCCGATCATCCCCACACCGACTCCACGTGGCCGTGCTCGACGAGATGTTCGCCGAGCACCCTGAGAGCGCCGCCACGCCACCACCAGGGAGAACGTGGTCCGTCTCGACGGC
Source organism: uncultured Ilumatobacteraceae bacterium (assembly GCA_965601935.1). Classification (GTDB taxonomy): domain Bacteria; phylum Actinomycetota; class Acidimicrobiia; order Acidimicrobiales; family Ilumatobacteraceae; genus CBFCWZ01. The sequence continues at coordinate 6,839 of CBFCWZ010000132.1, read as the reverse complement.
CTGTGAGATACGTTTCCCGGATGGCTCCTCTGTACTCGACCATCGTCGTCGGCACCGATGGCTCCAGCGATGCGACCCAGGCGCTCCTGCACGCAGGCGAACTGGCGCAGAGGAACGGGACCGAGAAGATCCACATCGTGACTGCCGTGCGCAAGGTCGGACGCGCGGAAGTGCTTCACGAGATGGACCAGATCCCCACGGAGTTCCACGCCGAACCGGATCTCTACGCGAGCGAGCGGTACGTGCTCGAGAAGGCCGCCGAGATGATGGAGCCGTACGGGATCCCGGTGCAGACCCACCTGGTCGGCGACCGGCCGGCATCGGCACTGATCGAGATGGCCGAGAAGTTCGATGCCGACCTCATCGTGGTGGGCAGCCACGGCTACAACGCCGGCAAGCGCCTCTTCCTCGGCAGCGTGTCCTCGAAGGTCGTCCACCACGCCCACCACAAGTGCAACGTGCTCGTGGTGAGCTGCGACCCGAACGACGACTAGTCGACCGGCACCAGTTGCGACTCGACCGGGTCGCAGACGTAACGCGAACGCTCACCGGACTCGAGAACCGCGCCGATCTCCTCCGCACCCACCGCGTAGGTGGCCCCGTCCCTCTCGGTGGGCACGGCGAACACGATGCCGACGAGATCACCGCCCGGCTCGTAGACGCCTGCTCCGCTGTCGCCACCGGCGATGGCCGCGTCGAGTTCGTAGCCGACCCGCTCGCTGCGGGTCTCGGCTCTCACGTCGTCGACGTCCATCACGACGCGCCGGACCACCGTCGCCGCCACCGTGCCGGACGCAGCGCCTCCGACGATGAGCACCGGGTCACCTGCACCCGCTTCGGCCAGTTCGAACTCGGCGACATCACCCCCCTCGAACGCCACCAACGCCAGGTCGCGGGTCGGATCGAGGAGCACCACATGCCCTTCGGCGTCGTCGTTCCCGAGGAACACCTCGTTCGCCCCGGCGACGACGTGAGCTGCCGTGAGGGCGAGGCCGTCGTCGAGTTGCACGCCGGAACCCGTGGTGCCGGAGGCGTCCCCGCAGGCGGTGGTGCGCAGGGTCACCGCACGCGATTCGGGGTCGACCGCTGCGTCCGGAGCGCAGCCGACCATGAGGGCGGCGAACGCCAGACCGCCGAGGAGACGATTCACGTCGAACGCGAAGAGGCGATCGCCGACATCGTCGACTCGTGGCGTCGCATCACCGAGAACCGGTCGCCGCCGACCATCCAGTCGCTCACGACGAGGTTGTTCGCCACGCGCTCGACGCGTATCCCGTCCGGGAGCCACTCCGCGGGAGGCTTGGCCACTTGCCGGACGCGGCCGCCCTTCATCAGCACCAAGCCACGATCGGTCACGGCGAGGACCCTGTACTCGGTCCCCGCACCGACGGCGACCGCGAGCGCGGCGAGTCCGATCGCCACCGCCGAGGCCGCCGACCAACCCACCAGCGTGGCCGCGAAGCCACACACCGCCCCAGCGACGGCACCGGTGGGGATGGACCACCGGTGCCGACGCCACATGTAGGCGACGTCGAGTATCTCGACGTCACCGAGGACGCGCAGTACGGAGGCCCACAGGACCTCACGCCTCATCGGCGCCCCCGGCTCGGAGGGAGGGCCGTACCGGTCAGATCTCGGTCTGCTGGGTGAGGTAGGACTTCTCCGCCAGGCCGTGCCATTCGGCGACAGAATCGCGGTACTCGCGCCACGGCCCGAGGATCTCGCCGAACTTGCCGTTGCTCTCGGCGATGCCGTCGAGCACGTTCTCGGTCTCCTCCTTGAACGCCGCCATGATCTCGGGCGAGAACTCGCGGATCTCCGCGAAGCCCTTGATCGTCTGCAGGTCGACGGGGTTCAGCACGTCGTACTTCGCCATCGTGCGCATGTTGGCGTGTGCAGCGGCGTTCTCGATCGCCGCCTGGTACTCCGCCGGAAGGTCGTTCCAGAGCTCGAGGGGGAACTCCACCTCCACGGCCGTGCCCGGCTCCCACCAACCTGGGTGGTAGTAGAAGAGGTTTCCCTCGAAGCCGTCGAGACCGAGGATGAGGTCGTCGGTCGGGCCGACGAACTCGGCGGCGTCGATGGCACCGGTCTCGATGGCAGGGAGGATCTCGCCTCCGGGGATCGCGATCTGCTCGCCCCCGAGGTTGGTGAGGACCGTGCCGGCGATGCCGGGAATCCTCATCTTGAGGCCCTGCAGGTCGTCGACGGTGTTGATCTCCTTGGAGAACCAGCCGCCCATCTGGCAGCCGGTGCCACCGCAGGGGAAGGCGATGATGCCGTGCTCCTCGGCATAGAACTCGTTGAGGATCTCGAGCCCGCCGCCCTCGTACAGCCAGGCGTTCTGCTGGCGTTGGGTCAGCCCGAAGGGGACCGCCGTACCGAACTGCTGCACCTCGTTGAGGCCGGTGTAGTAGTACGACGCGGTGTGACCGGACTGGACTCCGAGGTCGCGCACGGTGGGCAGCACCTCGAGGCCACCCACGATCTCCCCGGCGGGCCGGGGGGTGATCTTGAACTTGCCACCGGTCAGCTTGCTCAACTGGTCGGCGAAGATCTCCGCCGAACCGAACAGGGTCACCAGCGAGACCGGCCAACTTGTGGCCATGTCCCACTCGATCTCCGGCAGGTCGGAGCTGAGCGAGATCTCCTCGCCGTCGGTGGACTCGGTCTCATCACCCCCCGACGTGTCGTCCGGAGCGGCGGTGTCCCCCGCGCCGTCATCGTCGTCGTCGCTGCATCCGGCCAGGATGGCCGATGTGGCAGCGAAGCCCGCGAGGCCGAGGCCGGCCTTCCCGAGGAAGTTGCGTCGGCCGTAGGCGGATGCTTCGTCCTTCTCGTCAATTGTCATGTTTCCCTCCATGTGTCTCGCACGGTGTGCGATCTGAGTGCCCGATCACGTCGTCAACTGAACGTGTCGAGCGAGAACTGGGTGATCCCCGGGACGAATCCGAGAACCAGGAGCGCGACACCCTGGAGCGCCATGAACGGCAGCGCCCCTTTGTGGATGTCGGCGGTCTTGACAGAGGGGGGTGCGACGCTCTGCAGGTAGAAGAGCGAGAATCCGACGGGCGGCGAGATGAACGCCATGTTGAGGTTCACCGCCATCAGCACTGCGAACCAGATCTTCTCGTCGCTCGTGAACTCGAGGGCCTCCATGGCGGGCACGAAGATCGGCACGACGATGAACGTGATCTCGAGGAACTCGAGATTGATGCCGAGCAGGAACACGGCGATCATCGCCACGATGACGAAGCCGAACTTGCCGCCGCCGATCGCGGAGAGCCACTCGGAGGTCTGATCGGACCCGCCGAGCTGGAAGAACATCATCGAGAAGAAGGTCGAGCAGAACAGGAGCGTCATCACGAGGATCGTGATGTTCGCCGTGCTCTCGGCGGCCTGTTTCACCTCGGTCCAGCGCAGCCGCCATTGGGGCTGCACGTGTCCGGCGCCCTCCTTCGAGAGACGCCGGTCGAAGACCCAGTTCATCACGGCCAGGATCAGTGCTCCGAACACGCCCACCGCACCGGACTCGGAGGGGGTGGCGATCCCCTGGAAGATCGAGACGAGCACGCCGAAGATGAGGACGAGCGTGGGGATGATCGAGATCAGGACCTCGGCGGCGAGCATCTTGGTCACCAGCAGGATGCCGAAGAGCACGACGAACGAGGCGATGAACCCGATGAGAGCCGCACGCGGGCTGGCGAGCAGGAGCACCAGCCCGATCAGCCCGCCGAGGCAGAGGGCGAAGAGCAGCTTCGTCGCCACCGACGGGTTCCCGGGGAGCTGGCGCTCGTCCTTCGGCATCGCCGGGCCGAGATGGGGCTTGAAGTAGGAGGCGCCGAGTACGTAGATGACATAGAGCAGGGCCAGTAGGAGCCCGGGCAGGAGAGCACCCGCGAAGAGGCCGAGGATGCCGACGCCGAACTGCTGCGCCAAGAGGATCAGCACGATGCTGGGCGGGAGCAGCTGGGCGAGGGTTCCCGAGGCGACGATCGCTCCGGTGGCCAGCTTGTGGTCGTACCCCAGGCGCACCATCGCGGGCAGTGACAGCAGGCCCATCACGATGACCGTCGCGGCAACGACGCCGGTTGCGGCGGCGAGCAGGGTTCCCACGATGACGACGGTGGCGGCCACTCCCCCGCGCACGGCGCCCATCAGCATCGCGATGGCGGTGAGGAGTCGCTCGGCGAGCCCCGACCGTTCGAGGATCGCCCCCATCAACACGAAGAGCGGCACCGCCAACAGCTGGGGGTCGCTGACCGCGCTGAACCAGCGGGCCGGCAGGGTGTTGAGGGCGTTCGGGTCGAAGGTGTCGGTGAGATCACCGATGAAGGAAAACGCCAGCGCCGTCGCGGCGAACGAGAACGCGACGTTGTAGCCCGTGAGGATCATTCCCATGAAGATGACGAACATCAACAGGGCGAGGAAGACGCCGAGTTCGAGGCCGAGGATCGCCAGCATCACTCGATCCTCTGGGGGACGTCGGAGACCTTGAGGTCGCCGTACTCACGGCGGCCACCGACGATGAACCCGGTCTTGATCAGTTCGCTGATCAGCTGGATCGCGAGGAGGACGAAGCAGACGAGGATCATCACCTTGATCGGGCCGACGGGCAGCTGGTCGGCGTCGGGCGACTGCTCCCAGGTTTCCCACACCTTGTAGCCACTCGGCCAGGTACCGTCCCGCTTCCGACCGAGCGAGATCGCCGCGTATGGCTGCAGGATCCGGATCGCCATGAAGAAGAACGGCAGGAGGAGCGTGACGTGGAGGACGAAGTCGAGCCACGCCTTCTTCTTCTCGCTGAAGTTGGCCCACCAGAAGTCGATCCGCGGGTTCACGCCGTCACGCAGGCCGTAGTTGGCGCCGAGCAGGAAGAGGGCGGCGAAGAACTGCCATGCCAGGCTCGTGGCCTGGCCGATGAGGATGTCGGCGTCGGTGTAGCGCGTGCCGTAGCGGGTGACGACGTTGAAGAACTGGACCAGGAACACGCCCCAGGCGAGCGCCATGGAGATGCGTTTCGTGACCGACGAGATGGCGTCGAGTCCGATGCGCAGCCCGTGCAGCCCGAGCGGCCACAGCGAGATCGCCACGGTGACGACCAGGGCGGCCCACATCCAGGGGTCGAGGTTCCCGATCAGGTACTTGGTGTCGAGGACCGTGTGGTACACCACCGCGACCACGAGCACGATCACAGCGACTGCACCCAATGGATGGATCGGCCACGGCGTGCCGGGGGCGGACTCGACCGGCTCCTCGGCGGTGACTCCGCCATCGCCCGAGTCGTCCGCTGCGACGGGTGGCTCCTCCTCGGGGGCGGACTCGTCCGCGGGCTCGTGGGACGACACATCAGTGGTGTCGTCCGAACCCGCGGATGCCCGTGCGATCCGCGGCGACACGTTGTACCCCCAGCCGCGGCCTGCGGCCCGCATCGAGATGGCCAAGTTCCCCTTCTCCCCCTGATGTTGCGCAGGACCGTAGTCGCTCCACGCACCGCGTTCGTTCATCGGAGCGGGGAAAGCAGCGAGGGGTCAGATCACGAGCAGTACGACCGGCAACGTGGCCGCCGAGGCGAGCGTTGCGGAGACCACGCCCGCCGTGACGCGGTCGGGGGCGAGCTGGTACTCGATCGCCACGACGGCGCAGAACACCGCCGGCGGCATCGCCGACTGGATGATGAGCGCGTCCAGGGCGTCGCCGTCGAGGCCGATCCAGTATCCGACCAGACCGGCGACCACCGGGACGAGCGCGAGCTTGACCACCATCATCACGCCGAGGTCGGCGGTCAGTGCGGGGCGGCCCGTGGTGACCAATTGGAGACCGAGCGTGAAGAGCATCACCGGGATCAGTGCGTCGGCGAGCAGGCCGACCGAGCGGTCGAACACGAGCGGCATGTCGACGTTGCCGAGGTTGACGACGAGGGCGAGCGCGCCGGCGATCGACATCGGCGTCGTGAGGGCGCGGAGTAGGGCGTGGAAGGGTGACCGCGTGCGTGCCTCGGCGAGACCGACACTCAGCACGAGACCGGCGATGTTGATGGTCAGCATCAGGACGCCCGCGATGGCGAGGGCGTCGTCACCCAGGGCGAACGCCACGATGGCAAGACCCATGTTGCCGACGTTGCCGTAGGAGCTGGTCATCATCGACGCGGCCATGACCTCGTAGGGCGCCTTGGCTGCGCGGGCCCACATCCCGACGATCGCCACGGCCGCCACCATCCCGGCCAGCGCTGCGAGCACGAGGCGCAGGACGACGCTGCCGGCCAACTCCGCGTCGGCCAGCACCACGAACACGAACGCCGGGCCGAGAACGTAGAACGACATCCGCGAGAGCGTCGTGACGTCGATTCCCAGCGGTCGACCCGCCAACGCACCGAGCACCACGAGTACCGCCACCGGGGCGAGCACGTCGAAGAGCACGTTCGCCACCGACATCGACGGCGACACTAACCAGCGACGTCGTTGATGCGACGGGTCGCCGGTCGGCAAACCGCAACACTTGCGTCGCGAAGGGTCAAAGGTCCGTATGGGGCCGGACATCCGCTCCGTACCGTCGCTCGAAAGTGTCGCATCGGTGCGACCGAGAAAGGATGACGGATTCATGATCCGCAAACTGTGGTGGGCCGTATTGGCAATCGGACTGTTCGGGGTCGTTGCCCCGTTCGCTCTCGGGCTTCCCGGGAAGGTGTCCGCCGGCGAAGACATGATGCAGGCCTTCGAGCCGATCATGGAGGAGGAGAACGTCAAGACGACCTCCGACTACTACTACAACGTCTTCGTCCCGTTGGGCGACGTCGCCCCGGCGATGAGCCAGGAGAACATCGACACCTTCAACGCCTA
>CBFCWZ010000131.1:0-9663 GCA_965601935.1 uncultured Ilumatobacteraceae bacterium | reverse complement strand
TCGGCTCGCAGACGCTCGTGGGCGAGATAGCGGTGCAGCATCCGGATCGCGGCCACCTGACGGGCCACGCTCGACGGGGCGGCCCCGCTCGCCCGACGCTCGGCGACGAACGCAAGGACGTCGGCGTTCGTGGTGTCGAGCTCGGTCTGGGCCCGCTCGCCGAGCCAGTTGCGGTATGTCCGGAGATCGCGCCGGTACGCGGCCAGTGTGTTCTCGGAGCGGCCCTTCTCGGCGACCATCCACGAGAGGAACTCCTCCATCTCGAGCGAGAGGAGTTGACTGGCCCTGGCCATGGAACCTCAGTCGGCGCCGTCGTGATGTGGATGGTCGACCTGATCGAGGCGCCGCGCCGCCATCAGGAGACCGACCACGGTCTTGGCGTCGCGGATCTCCCCCCGATCGATCATCGAGAGCGCCTCCTCCAAGGGATAGAGAGCAGCCTCCATCGCCTCCTCCTCCGGGCCCTGCCGATCGGTCTCGGTCTCCCCACAATGGGTGGCGAGGAAGATCGTGGTGACCGAATCGGTCAAACCCGGCGACGGGTAGATGTCGGTGAGCGGCAACAGGTCGCCGGCCACCATCCCGGCCTCCTCGGCCAGTTCGCGGCGGGCGACCTCGGCGACGTCTTCCCCCTCGATGTCGCGCATCCCGGCCGGGATCTCCAGCACGAGTTCCTCGTAGGGCGGCCGGTACTGGCTCACGAGCAGGACCGAGGCGTTCCCTTCGACGTCGAACACCACCGGCACCACCCCCACGGCGCCGGGGGAACGGACGATGTCCCGGCGGAACGCTTCGCCGTCGGGCGCCTCGAAGTCGGCTTGGACGACACGCCACACGTAGCCCTGGTGGACCTGCTGCTCGGAGAGGAAGCGGAAACCGTGCTCCGCTCCGCTCACGTCGCGGTACCGGTGGAGGTGGTCGGCGTCGAGTCGGTGGTGTCGGCCGACTCGCCCTCCACGTCGTCGGCAGCGTCACCGGAGTCGCCCCGGCGTTCGAGAGCCGCAGTGATCAACTCGCGGAAGAGTGGGTGCGGCCGGTCCGGACGACTCTTGAACTCGGGGTGGGCCTGCGTGGCCACCCAGTAGGGATGGCCGGGCAGTTCGATGAACTCCACGAGCCGGTTGTCGGGCGATGTGCCGGAGCACCACAGGCCGCTGGCCTCGAGCCGGCCCCGGTACTCGTCGTTGAACTCGAACCGGTGGCGGTGTCGTTCGCTGACGACCGGTTCGCCGTACGCCTCGGCCACCTGGGAGCCGGGCGCGAGCACGGCGTAGTAGGCGCCGAGGCGCATCGTTCCGCCCTTGTCCTCGATCCCCCGCTGCTCGAGCATCAGGTCGATCACGGGGTGCTGCGTCGTCGGATCGAACTCGGTCGAGTTGGCTTCGGAGAGACCGGCCACGTTGCGGGCGAAGTCGATCGTCATGGCCTGCAGGCCGAGGCACAACCCCAGGCAGGGGATCCCTTCGTCGCGGGCGTAGCGGGCGGCGGCGATCTTGCCCTCCACTCCCCGGTATCCGAACCCGCCGGGGATGACGATCCCGTCGAGACCCTGCAGGCGTCCCTCCGCCAGCAGACCCTCGACGTGCTCGGACTGGATCCAGTCGATCTCGACCTTGGCGCCGTGATGGAACCCGGCGTGCTTGAGGCTCTCGACCACCGACAGGTAGGCGTCGGGCAACTCGATGTACTTGCCGATGAGACCGATCCGGACCGGACGGGTCGCCGCTTCGACGAGATCGACCACACGCTCCCACGACGAGAGGTCGGGCTCGGTATCGATGCGCAGGACGTCGCAGACGTAGTTGTCGAGCCCCTCTTCGTGCATGATCAACGGGAGCTCGTAGATGTTCTTGGCGTCGGCGGCGTTGACGACGGCGTCCTCTTCGACGTCACAGTTGCTGGAGATCTTCCGCTTCAGCTCGTCGGAGATCGGATCCTCGCTGCGGCACACGATGACGTCGGGCTGGATCCCCCGGCTGCGCAGCTCGGTGACCGAGTGTTGCGTGGGCTTGGTCTTCTGCTCGGCCGACGGCCCGATGAAGGGAACCAGGGTGACGTGGACGTAGCAGACGTTGTCGCGGCCGACCATGTTGCGGAACTGCCGGATCGACTCGAGGAACGGCAGGATCTCGATGTCGCCGACCGTGCCACCCACCTCGGTGATGACGACGTCGACGTCGGTGCGGGCGACCCGCTCCACCCGGCGCTTGATCTCGTCGGTGATGTGCGGGATGACCTGCACGGTCTTGCCCAGGTAGTCGCCGCGTCGCTCGGCGGCGAGAACGGTCTGGTAGATCGAGCCGGTGGTGGCGTTCGAGTTCCGTGACAGGTTCTCGTCGATGAAACGCTCGTAGTGCCCGAGGTCGAGGTCGGTCTCTCCCCCGTCGTCGGTGACGAACACCTCTCCGTGCTCGAACGGGTTCATCGTCCCCGGGTCGATGTTGATGTAGGGATCGAGCTTCTGGAGGGTGACGCGCAGTCCTCGCAGCTTCAGAAGACGGCCGAGAGAGGATGCGGTGAGCCCCTTGCCGAGCCCGCTGGCGACACCTCCGGTCACGAAAATGTGCTTCGGCATTCGGCCAAACCTCCGTCTTGCACCTCGATGCCAGCCGATTCTGGCCGGGCACCACGACGGGATCTCACCATACCCCGGAACGCCGCCGTCGCGCGCGGATCGGACGCGATCGTCTGGCCCTCTCCGCGTTGCACGCGACATCGCCCCAGGTGGGCACGCCGCGCTCAGCCCAGCAATTCGCGGGCGTGGTCCCGCGCCGAGTCGGTGAGCGAGCCGGCCAGCATCCGGGCCACCTCATCGACCCGGCTCTCGGGGTCGAGTACCACTGCCTCGGCACGGGTGACGCCGTTGGCCACCGACTTGGTGACGGTGACGTGCTGATCGGCCAGGGCCGCCACGTGAGCCAGATGGGTCACCACGAGAACCTGGTGGTGCGCTCCGAGCGCGGCAAGCGCCTCACCGACCGCGTGGGCGGCTCGCCCACCGATACCGGCGTCGACCTCGTCGAAGACGAGGGTGCCGCCAGCCGCATGGGTCACCCCGGAGAGGACCAGGCGCAGCGCCAGCATCGCCCGCGCCAACTCGCCCCCCGAGGCAACACGGTTCAAGGGCAACACCGGCGATCCTGGATTCGCGGCCAGGAGGAACCGCACCTTCTCCCCGGCCGGGTCGTCGGACCCGCTGCCCACCTCGACCGCCACCTCGGCGTCGGGCATCGCCAGCTCGCGCAGATGCTCTTGCACTGCGGCGGCGAGTCGCGGCGCCACCTCGGAGCGAGCCGCGCGAACGGCCTCGGCCGCCGCCTGCTCGTCGGCGAGCGCCGACTGTCGGTCGGCCCCGAGCGCGGCGGCGCGCTCCTCGTAGCTCTCCAGTTCACCGAGCCGGGTCTCGGAGCCGGCACAGAAGTCGAGCACCTCGTGCAGGTTGGACCCGTACTTGCGGCGCACGTCGTGCAGTGCCTGGCGCCGGTGGCGCACCTCCTCGAGTCGCTCGGGCGATTCGTCGATCGACTCCCCCAGCCCCCGGACCTCGGCGGCCAGGTCGTCGAGTTCGGCGAGGAGGTCGCGCGCCCTCACCTCTTCTGCCGCAAATGGAGCGCGACCCGCCAGGCGGGCGAGGAACTGGCTCAGGAGGTCACGCACCCCGCCCTCGCCGGAAAGGATCTCGGTGCCCTCGTCGGCCACCGCCCGGTGCTCCGATGCATCGGCCAGTAGGGCCTCCTCGGCATCGAGACGCTCGTCTTCGTGTTCGTCGGCGATCGCCAGGCCACGGATCTCGGCGATCTGATACCGCAGGAGGTCGATCTCGCGGGCTCTGGCGTGCTCGTCGCCTCCCAATGTGGCCAGCGCGGCGTCGATCTCGGTGATCCGCCCGCGAGCCGATCGCAACGGTTCGAGATCGACCCCGCCGAAGGCGTCGAGAGCGGCCCGCTGCGTGCCTCCGGTGAGCAGCTGCTGGTGGGCGTGTTGCCCGTGGAGGTCGACCGAGTTGCCGAGAACGACGGCCAGCGTGGCCACCGTGGCCAGACGCCCGTCGACGTAGGCCCGTGAGCGGCCCGCCGCCGGGATCACCCGGCTGACGACGGTCTCGGTGCCGTCAGGAAACACGAATCTGCCGTCGACGCGGGCTTCGTCCGCTCCGTGACGGACGACCGCGGTGTCGGCCCGTTCGCCGACCAGCAACTCGACCGCCTCGACGATCATCGTCTTGCCGGCGCCCGTTTCTCCGCTCACCGCCGTGAGCCCGGGGGCGAACAGGAGGTCGAGCTGCTCGATGACCCCCAGATTCTCGATGTGGAGTTCGGTCAACACCGCCACCATCCAAGCACCACGCTGTGACGGCGCGGCGTTGGAACGGCGCCCATCAGCGGTCCTGGAGGCCGAACTTGGCCTTCAGGATCTGATGGAAGTGGAACTCCCCGAAGCGGACGAAGCGGGCGGTGGCCGAGGAACTCGTGCAGCGCACCATCTCGCCGTCGTCGAGAGTCTGGACGAAGCGTCCGTCGAGGGCCAGGTCGGCCTTCCGGTGGCCCGACACCTGCACCTCGATCGTCTGGGTCGGATCGAGCACCAAGGTCCTGTCGAAGAGCATGTGCGGTGAGACCGGCGTGAGGAGGAGGGCCCGGTGGCGGGGCGACACGATCGGACCGCGGGCCGACAGCGAGTACGCCGTCGAGCCGGTGGGCGTTGCCACGATCAGGCCGTCGGCTGCGTAATTGGTGAACGGCTCGCCGTCGATCCGGGCGAGCAGGCGCACGGTGTTGCCCGCCTGGTGCTTCTCGACGACGGCCTCGTTCAGCACCCGGCCGACGTGACGGCGACCGATCTCGACCTCGATCATCAGGCGCTCGTCGAGTTCCCAGTCGTTCCCCTCCGCGCCATGGAAGAACGTCTCCAGGGAGGCCTCCAGCTGGTGGGCCTCGACCTCGGTGAGATAGCCGAGGCTCCCGAGGTTGACCCCCAGGAGGGGCGTCGGTGCACCGTCGAGCAGGTGAACGCTGCGCAGCATCGTGCCGTCGCCACCGAGGCTGAGCACGAGGTCCGCCTCACCGAGTGCCCGAGCGCTGGCGAACTCGGGGGCACCGGCCTCTGCGGCGTCGTCCGGCGCCACCCAGAACTCGACGTCGTTGCGTTCACACCACTTCGCCACGGTCACGAGGTGGTCGCGCACCGACACCTCCGAGTGGGCGAGCGCGGCAAGTGCCCTCACGACGGTGTCTCCACGTGGACCAGGAACTCCGTGTTCCCGTCGGCGCCCGTGATCGGCGACGTGGTCCACCCGTGCACGGAGCAACCGGCAGAAGTGAGCGCATCCGCGACCTCGTCTCGGACACGCCCGTGGACGGCAGGGTCGGTGACCACACCCTTGCCACGGCTGGCTTCGGTACGACCTGCTTCGAACTGGGGCTTCACGAGCAACACCATCGGGCGTCCAGGGTTGCACATCGCCACCAGTGAGGGGACGACCAGTGCCAGGCTGATGAACGAGAGATCGGCCACCACCAAGTCCACGGCACCGCCGATCGTGTCGGTGGTGGCGGTGCGGACATTGCAGCGCTCGAGGTTCGTCACCCTCGCGTCGGCCCGCAGACGCTCGTGGAGCTGGCCGTGGCCGACGTCGAGTGCCACGACATGAGCGGCTCCACGCTGCAGAAGACAGTCGGTGAAGCCACCCGTCGATGCGCCTGCGTCGAGCGCCCGCACGCCGGCCACGTCGACCCCGAACTCGTCGAGGGCATGATCGAGCTTCTCCGCGCCCCGGCCGACGTACCTCGCCGGCGGGCCCTCCACGACCACGGGCTCGGAGGGGGCCACCTGGCGCGATGCCTTCTGTGCGACGGACCCCGCGACGAGCACACGGTTCGCGGAAATCAGACGCTGAGCCTCGGACCGGCTGTCGACGAGGCCGCGAGACACCATCTCCTGGTCGAGGCGGCGCCGCGGGGCCATCGAGTTCAGTCGGCGTCCCGGGCGGCGCGCGTGGTGGAGATCCGACGGACCCCAGACGCACCGACGGCAGGAGCTGCGGACGGGCCCGAACCGGTGTCCGAGGGATCGGGAGAACCCGTCGACCCCTGCTTCTTCTTCGAGCCGTCCGACTTCTTCTTCGAGGTCGTGGCCGTCCCCGAGTCGGTCTTCTTCTTGTCGGCGCCCTTCTTCGGCTTCGCCTTCTGGCCCTTCTCGGCACTCTTCGCGGCCGTGTGGTCGCCGGCGGGGGAACTGCTCTCGCCCTGACGGCTGAGCGACTCCAGGCGGTCTTCGACATCGTCGAGCCGCGCCGACAACTGGCGCACCTGTCGCACGAGCTCGGCCTCCACCTGTTCGGCCAGTCTGAACGTGGTCTCGCGGCCCATCTCGAGCAGTTTCTGCACGAGCTTCTCCGCGTCGCGACGCTGGACCTCCCCCGCCTTGACCAGTTGGCGCACCACCGCTTCGGCCTGTTGACGCGACATCTCCGACACCTGCAGGCCCGAATCGACCAGTCGCTGGAGTGTGGACTTCGCCATGGGGGTGAATGTACCCCCGGGCCTGCAGGGTACGACGGGTCAGCCGAGGAGCAGATCGGCCAGAGCGGCGAGGTTCACCACGTCGGCTGCCACGGCCATCTCCGTGTTCGAGCCGGATTCGAGCGGGACCACCCCGGTGCGGACCTGGGCGTACGACGCGCCGATCACCGAGGCGAACAACCCATCGGTCTCCGGCCGATCGCCGACCATCACGAGGGTGTCGGGTCGGAGTTCGCCGGAGGGGTTCACCATCCGGCGCACCACCTCACCCATCGGGGCGTGAGGTTTGCCGGCGACGACGGGCTGCTCGCCGGAGGCAGTGGCAATGGCCGCCACCAGTGCGCCGCCACCCGGGTCGAGGCCATCGGGGGTCGGATACGTGGCATCGGTGTTGGTGGCGATGAAGCAGGCCCCGTCGCGGATCGCCCTGGCAGCTGCCCGGAGCCGAGCGAAGTCGAAGTCACGATGCAGCCCGGCGACCACGGCGTCCACCGGCGCGCCCGGCACGGTTCCGTCGTTGGGTACGGCCTCGGCGCCTGCGGCCACGACCGCTTCGGTGACGCCGGGTCCACCCGCCACCAGAACACGCCACCCCGGCTGCACCAGAACCCCTGCGGCAGAGGCGGACGTCACGACGTCACCCTCCGCGGGAATCCCGATCGCTGCCAGCGACGCGGCCTGTTCGGCGAGCGTGGCGCGTGAATTGTTCGTGACGAACAGGACCCGTCGCCCCGTCGAGCGCAGCCGCGCGATGGCTTCCACCGACCCGGGAATCGGCTCGTGGGACAGCCAGACGACTCCGTCCAGGTCACAGAGCACGGTTTCGATGCGATCGGGGTCCATCGGGTGAGATCGTTGCACGGGAGAGCGACGGGCGTGGCATCCTCTGGGCGTGCCGCGGTTCACCCCCTTCCCCGCCCTTCGCTACCGCGCGGACCTGGTCGCCGAGGCGATCGCTCCGCCCTACGACGTGCTGTCCGACGCCGACGTCGACCAACTGCGCCGGCACAGCCCGCACAACATCGTGAGGGTCGACGTACCCCGCGAGTCGGACGGCGATGCCCCGTACACACTGGCCGCCGACACTCTTCGCTCCTGGATCGCCGACGGGGTGATGGAACGCGACGACACCCCGACCTTCACGATCTACCGGCTCCGCTTCGTCGACGCGTCGGGCGCCGACCGCGACATCGTCGGAATCGTGGGCGGGCTGGAAGTGGTGGACGTCGGAGCGGGAGGCGTTCTGCCCCACGAACGGGTGACCCCGAAGGCCTCCACGGACCGCCTCGACCTCACGCGTGCCACCAACGCCAACCTGTCCCCGATCTGGGGGCTCTCGCTCGCCTCCGGGCTGTCCGAGCTGCTGGAGGAGCAGGGAGAGCCCGTCGGCTCCGTGACCGTGGACGGAGTCGAACACGTGGTGGAGCGGGTCTCCGACCCCTCCCGTGTGGCCGCCATCGCCCAGGCGGTCGCTTCCGACGACGTGCTGATCGCCGATGGGCATCACCGCTATGGCGTGGCCCAGATCTTCCGGGACGAGGCCCGCCGGGGTGGTGCCGCCGGTGCCGCGGAGGACACCCTCGCCTTCGTGAGCGAGCTCACGAGCGATCAACTCAGCGTGGAGGCCATCCACCGGCTCTACACCGGAGTGTCGTCCGACGACCTCACCACGGCACTCGCCGCTCGCTTCGACCTCGAGCCGGCCCCCGCCCCCGACGCCGCCCTCCTCTCGGAGATGGAGCGGCGGAACGCGCTGGTGCTGGTGACGCCGGATGGAGCCTCGTGGCTCGTGCCCAAGCCCGGAGCATTCGACGACGTCCGCTCGATCGACGGAGCCTGGCTGGAAGAGGCCCTGGCCGACGTTGATCACGCGGTGACCTATCAGCACGGCGTCGACCTGGTCGTGGATGCCGTCTCGAGTGGCCGCGTCTCTGCCGCGGTGCTGATCAGGCCGGTGAGCGTGCCGGAGATCGAGCGCACCGCCCGTGAGGGCGCCCTGATGCCACCGAAGTCGACCTTCTTCACCCCCAAGCTCCGGACAGGATTCGTGGTCCGCGAACTCGGCTAGCTCGCGTCGACCAGAGCGTCCACGACGCGCCCGATCGCGCTCGACGCGGTGCGGCGGCGGCGAGCAGGCACCAGTTCGTTCACGACGACCTCGGTGCGGCTCTGCGTGGAACCGTTGGACCGGAAGAAGCGGCGGCGGACCCAGCCCACGATCGCGACCTCGAGCTCGGGCTCGAGCTCGTCGCGCCGGGCTTCGGGCGGGTCGCTCCACGACACCGGAACCGAGACGCGACGCCCGTCAGGGTCGCAGACCGACAGATCGAACTGGACCACGAGCGAACCGGACGCGAGTTCCCTCGTGTCGGGTGTCGCAGTGATGCGGCCACGCAGGACCACATGGTTGAGTGCCTCGGAATGGGGCATTGGGATCTCCTCGGGTTCGTCCGCAGAGCGGAGCAGCGGGAGGAGGGAGTCGACGACCTCCACCGTAGAGAAGGGGTGTCACGAAGTCGGTGACCATTGTCGAAACGACCTCCCATCCGGCCTGGTTCGAGTGGATACTGGGTCGATGCTCGGTCACGATCCGGACCGCACCTATCGCGCCGCCGTCATCGGCTCTGGCTCGGGGGGCCTCACCGTCGCCATCGGCCTCGGCCGGCTGGGCCACCACACCGTCCTCGTCGAGGGTGGCGCGGTGGGTGGCGACTGCACGAACACCGGCTGCATCCCTTCGAAGGCCCTCCTCCACGCGGCGGCCGTCGACCTCGACGACCCTTTCGGCTACACCCAGGGCAAGCGAGACCGCCTCGCCGCCGAGGAAGACCACGAGATGGTCGACCACGACCGGATCCACCTGGTTCGCGGGTGGGCCCGCCTGACCGACCGGCGCGACCCGCACGTCCTCGAGGTTTCCACGGCTGACGGAACGGTCGAGGTACGGGCCCACAACGTGGTGATCGCCTCTGGCTCCTCCCCCGCCGAGGTCGCACTCCCGGGCGTGCCGCCCGACCGGATCTCGACCACCGACGACCTCTTCGACTCCACGAGTGCCCCGGCCCGGCTCGTGATCCTCGGGGGCGGGGCCATCGGGCTTGAGATGGCGACGGCCTTCAACCGGCTGGGCTCAGAGGTCCAT
>CBFCWZ010000130.1:0-9689 GCA_965601935.1 uncultured Ilumatobacteraceae bacterium | reverse complement strand
CTGTACGAGGCCTGGATGCAGGCCACCTCCGCCTGACCTCGACGGACTCGTCGCGGTGAACGGATCTCAGAACTCGAAGCGGAAGGGGAGGGGACCGGTCACTTCGGTCAGCACACACTCGACGTCGTCGAGGTCGACCGTACCGGCGGCGACGAACTGCCGTGTCTCGCCCGGCGCCACCGTGCGGAGGTCGACGTTCTGACCGGTGCGGGTGTTGTCGGTGCCCGGCCGTACGAAGTCGATCCGCACCATGAAGTCGGCGTCGTCGGTCCCCTCGTTCGTGATGGTGGCCTCGGCCATGGCCCTCGTGCCGACCACCTCGCACGACGTGATCTCGACGGTGTGCGGGTTCGGGTTCTCGAAGTCGTCCAGGATGTCCAGGACGAGGAAGGTCAGGGCCAGGCCGCCGCTCGCGGCGAGGGCACCGCAGGCCCCTGTGCTGAGACCGACGACGGCGTTCGACCGGCCGACCCCTGACGTGCGCGAGCGGCGGAGACCGCTCCAGCCGAGCCACACGGCGAGCAGGGAGGCCACGAGCCCCGGAGCGAAGAGGAAGGGCAGCCAGGAGATCGCGACGCCCGTGACGCCCAGGAAGAGGGCCGCCCGAGCGCGGCCGTTGCGCCGCTCACCCGACTCGATGCCGAGGGGATCCACGAAGCGCCTCCCGTCCACTGCGACGTCGGCCGTCCACTCCCGGCCGTTGTGATAGCGGGAGTCGTAGCGGTCGAGGGGGTCAGGGAACCACCCTCCGGCAGCGGTGGGAGCAGCCTCCGAACCACCGGCGGCGGGGTCGGTCACGTCGGGTGACGCTACCGGCGGTGGCATGCTGTCGGCCGTGGAGATCGTTCTCGTCCGGCACGGCCAACCAGAGTGGGTGCGCGACGGCCTGAACGTCGGCAACCCGCCCCTCACCGAACTCGGGCGTCGCCAGGCGCAGAAGATGGCCGAGACCCTGGCGGAGGAGGACTTCGACGAGGTGCTCGTGTCCCCGCTGCTGAGGGCCCGGCAGACGGCGGAGCCCTTGTTCGGCCGGCTCGGTCGCGAGGAGACCATCGCCGCGTGGCTGGAGGAGATCCGCGACCCGATCTGGCACGGCACCCCGGCCGAGAAGGCCCAGGAGGCCTACGACGAGATGCGCAGGCGCCCGGTCGAGGAGCGCTGGCACGGCCTCGACGGAGGGGAGTCGGTACGTGAGTTCACCGATCGGATCCGCGCAGGGGCGCGGACGTTCCTACGGGAGCGCGGGGTCGAGCGTCTGGACGGCGACCTGCCGGTGTTCCGGGTCGCCGAGCCCGGACGACGCATCGCCCTGATCGCTCATGCCGGGACGAACTCGGTGACGGTCAGCTACCTGCTCGGGCTCCAGCCGACGCCGTGGGAGTGGGAGCGGTTCGTCATCGGCCACACGTCGATCAGCCGGCTCACCGCGTTCCCGGTCGGGGACGCCCACACGTTCAGCCTGACGAGGCTCTCCGACCAGGAGCATCTCGAGGCCGGCGAGCGCACCCGCTGACTCGTCGGCTCGTCGGGGCGGGCCCCTCCATGGTGAACTGCGGTCGTGGAGAGGTGGCGAGCGCCACCCGCGCGAGGGGAGTGTTCCGATGAGTGACGTCACGCTGAGCGAGGTCAAGGAGTTCGCCGCGAAACTGAGCCCGTGGGCCCACGTGGCGACGGTGGGCGCCGATGGGAAGCCAGATGTCGTACCGGTGCATCCGTGCTGGGACGGCGACACCCTGTGGTCGATGATCGGGGTCGAGTCGGTCAAGGCGCGCAACCTCGCGGTCAACCCGAACGTGGCACTGCACTGGCAGGTGACCGAGAAGGGCGACGGTGTCGAGATCTGGGGAACGGCCGAGGTGTTCGCCGATCGGGAGACGAAGCGTCGCCTCTGGACAGGTGTGTTCGACTACGACCTCAACGCGTTCGCTCCCGGCGGGCCCGACGACTCTCCTGGGACCGCGTTCATGGCGATCACCCCCGAACGTGCGCTGATCCTGCGCCAGTACGGGATGCAGGGTCTCGACCGCTGGTCGGCGTGAGTTCGCCTCGCCTCACTTCCCTGTCCCGCTCGATCGCCGGACGGACCTCGATCGTCACCGGGGCAGCGAGCGGGATGGGCCGGGCGACGGCCCACCTCTTCGCCGACGAGGCCGCCTGCGTGGTCGTTGCGGACCTCGGTGAGGACCGGGTCGCAGCCGTGGTGGAGGAGATCCGCAGCGTCCACGGCCCGGACGCGGCAATCGGGCAGCTGTGCGACGTGAGTGACCCGGACCAGTTGCGGCAGCTGGTCGACACGGCGGTCGCGCGCACCGGGCGACTCGACCACCTGGTGAACAACGCCGGGGTGTCGCTGGTGAACTCTGCGTTCGTCGACCTCCAGAACGACGACGAGTTCGAGTCGAACTGGGCGCAGACACTCGACGTGAACCTGACCGCGCACGTCCGGTTGGTGCGGTTGGCGCTGCCGCACCTGATGGCCCATGGGGAGGGACGGGTGGTGAACATCGCTTCGACGGAGGCGATCGTGACCACGGCCGGTCTGGCGGCCTACGCGGCGACGAAGTCGGGCGTCGTCGGGCTCACGAAGAGCCTGGCGGTGGAACTGGGGCGTCACGGGGTGACCGTGAACTGCATCTGCCCGGGGCCGATCAACACGGGCATGACCGAGGCGATCGACGATGAAGCGAAGGCGATCTACGCCCGCCGCCGGGTTCCCCTACGACGCTACGGAGACCCCGAGGAGGTCGCCCAGATGACGCTCAACCTGTGCCTGCCGGCGTCCAGCTTCGTCAACGGGGTGGCGATCCCGGTCGATGGGGGGATGACCGTACGGCACACCTGAGGTCGCCGCCGCGTCAACTCGGTCCGGCGTGGGGGTCGATCAGACCCTCGAGGCCGGTGGGGACGTGCCGGCCGATGGCCAACTGTTCGAGGATCCCGAGCCCGGTGTGCTCACCGAGCCCGCCAGTCGTGTGGGCGGTGACGACCGACTGGACGTGGATGTGGTGCAGCGCGTCGGGGTCGGGTACCGGGAGTGGCCACCGGTCGCCCCCGACCTCGAGTTCGCCCTTCCACACGCCGTGGGCCCACTCGGGGTGGAAGTAGCCGATGCCGAGCATGTGGAAGTCGAAGTGGCGCTCCAGCCGGACCGTCGACGGCTCCCCGTGTTGTGGCACGAGGTCGATCTCGCAGGATGCGAAGCGGCGGGTTCCGGGCTCCCACTCGAGCCGGTAGTCGACGGCCGCCATCTCCTCGGGTTCACCATCGACGGTGGTGACGAAGCCGCTCTGGTGCCAGCGGCGTCCGTCGGCGAACTCGTTGACGTCGAAGTGCGTGGAGATGCCCTCGAAGTTGAGCGGCGCCCAGAGCCAGAAGAACTGGGGGTCGGCGACCGGCGCACCTCTCGGGGCGCGTTCTCCGACATCGCGGACGCCCCACGAACGGTCACGGCAGCCGTAGGTGTCGTCGTGGTCGACATCGAAACGCTGTCCGTCGACCTCGATCCACCCCGACCACGTGCCGAACTGGGTGAGCCGGGTGTAGTCGAGAATGGCCCGCATACCTGTCTGGAGGAAGAACGGCGGTTCCTCGATCGGTGCACTGCGGCGAACGAATGTGAGTTCGGCACGCAGACCGTGCTCGGGAGCGTCGACGTGGAGACGCAGCGTGTGGAGCGGTTCGACCACCTCGACCTGGATCGGGCCGACAGTGTTCGCGTCGGCGCGGTCGGACGGGGCGCGGCGGGACGCGTGCACGTTGATCTGCTGGGCGTCGTCGCCGCTGCCGTCGAGGACGACACTGAACGCGGCGTCGGCGACGTGACGGTTCGGATAGAGGCCCATGGCGAGCGCGAAGAAGAGGTCGGTGTCCTTGGTGACGCCGTTGAAGAAGTAGCGGTCGTAGTGGTTCAAGTTCCCTGAGGAGGTGTGCGCCACGGGGCGCGACGTCTGGTGGATGGGGAAGTCGTCGAACGAGCTGAGCACGTGAGCGAACTTAGCCATATCGTGGGCCCCGGTATGGAGCATGCGGACACGGCCCGGACCGACGAGCGCTGGACCGTCTCGGCACAACGGTTCCGCCGACTCGGCATCGTGACCACCGTGCTGCTGTGTGTGGTGGTGATCAGCGGCGGAGCTGTCCGGCTCACCGGAAGCGGTCTGGGTTGCGACGACTGGCCCAACTGCAACGACACGAGCTTCATCGACGTGTCCGATGCCCATGCCGCGATCGAGCAGGTCAACCGGCTGTTCTCTGCGCTGATCGGGATCCCGGTGTTGGGGATGGCTCTTCTGGCCGGCCGGGTGCGTCCCCGCCGACCCGGTCTCCTCGGCCCGTCGATCGGGGTACTGGTGACCGTGCTCGGCAACGGAGTCCTCGGTGGGCTCACGGTGCTGGGGGACCTGCACCCGGTGCTCGTGCAGTCGCACTTCCTGCTCACGATGGCGTCGATCGCATTCGCCCTGGTCGCCGTTCGGCGCTCCGGGGAGCGCGACGACATCTCTGTCCGTGAACCCTCGCCGCGAGGTTGGTTCTGGGCGGTCGGGGCTCTGACCGCGGTGGGCCTCGTGACCGGAACCGTCGTCACGGGTACCGGTCCCCACGCCGGGGAGGAGGACGTTCGTCGTTTCGGGTTCGACATCTCGAACGTCGCCCGGATCCACTCGCTCACCGTGATCGCCGCTGCCGTCGCGGTCGTCGGTCTCGTGGTCGTGCTCGGTGTGGCAGGGGAGCGAAATCGCTTCGAGTCCGTGCTCAGTACCTGGATGTTCGTCGCGGTCGTGCAGGGCGGGATCGGGTACGTCCAGTACTTCAACGAAGTCCCGGAAGTGTTGGTGGGCGCGCACCTGGCGGGTGCCACCCTGCTGTGGGTCGTCACGGTCCAGTTGCTCCTCGACGGGCTCGGCCGGGGCGCCTCTGCGCCGTACCAGCCGACGGGGGCCGGCGGGGGGTCGGACGAACTGGTCTCGGCGTCCAGCTGAGCAGAAACACAGCCGACACGGGGCATTTTCAATGCGTGCGAACAGAGGGCGTAAGGTGAGCGCCCAATGTTCGAGCCACGTGCCCGCGTATGGGCGTTGATCATCGCGTTGCTCGGTGTGTTCGGCGCGTTCCTGTTCGGCGGAACGGCGAGCGCGACCGGTGCTGTCCCTGCGAGGGCCGAGGCGACCGCCTCGGTGCTGCGCCAGGAGTCGGCAGGGGAGGTGAAGGGAACCCTGCGAACCAAGGACGAGGCAGGCGAGGACGTCTTCGTGGAAGGCGTCCGTGTCGAGGTCTCCGACGAGTCGGGGAACGTCGTGGGCGAAGCGGTCAGCGATTCCGAGGGCAATTGGACGGTCCCTGTTCCCGAGCCGGGCTTCTACTCGGTTCTCGTCGACGAGACCACGCTGCCCGACGGCCTCCCGCTCCGAAACCCCGAGAAGAACCCGCTCACCGTCGAGGTGAAGCAGGGCGACAGCCGTCCCGCACTGTTTCCACTGGGTGAGGCGCCGAGTTCCTCCGGCGGCGACATCGAGGCGGTGCAACTCTTCTTCGACGGCATCAAGCTCGGATTGATCATCGCGATGTGTGCAATCGGCCTCTCGTTGATCTACGGCACGACCGGGCTCACCAACTTCGCCCATGGCGAGATGGTCACCTTCGGAGCGATGATGGCGTACTTGTTCCACGTCACCGGTGTGTTCGGAGTGACGACGTCGCTGTTCGTTGCGGGAGCGTTGGCGTTCATCGTGTCCGGAATCGCCGGCGGGGTCTTCAACGGGGTGGTGTGGGCACCGTTGCGACGCCGAGGAGCCAGCCTGATCTCCGCGCTCGTCGTGTCGATCGGATTCTCGATCCTGTTTCGCTACGTCTTCCTGTACCAGTTCGGGGGCCGGGCGCAGTTCTACACCGACTACCAGTTGCAGGAGAAGATCGATTTCGGACCGTTCAGCCTCGTGCCGAAGGACATCTTCATCATGGTGTTCTCCACCGTTGTGCTCGTGCTGATCGGCGTCGCCCTCCAGCGCACCCGGGCCGGCAAGGCGATGCGAGCAGTTGCCGACAACCGCGACCTCGCCGAGTCGTCCGGCATCGACGTGGAGCGGGTGATCCGGTGGGTGTGGATCTCCGGGAGTGCACTCGCCGGTCTCGGCGGCGTGTTGTTCGGTCTCACCGAGTCGATCAGTTGGGAGATGGGCTTCCGCCTCCTGCTGCTGATGTTCGCCGGTGTCACCCTCGGCGGCCTCGGTACCGCGTACGGCGCTCTGCTGGGCTCCGTGATCGCCGGCGTGTTCATCCAGATGTCGACGCTGATCATCCCGTCCGACATGAAGAACGTGGGCGCACTGCTGATGCTGGTGCTCATCTTGCTGATTCGCCCCCAAGGTCTGCTCGGTCGAGCGGAGCGAGTGGGATAGGGAGGCAGAGCGATGGATTGGGGAGCAATCTTCGAGAACACGATGCGCGGCCTCATCGGCGAGCGCTTCATCTACTTCGCCCTGGCCGCGATCGGCCTCAACCTGCATTTCGGCTACACGGGGCTGCTCAACTTCGGTCAGGCGGTCTTCATGGCCGCTGGCGCCTATGGGCTCTCGATGCTCGTCGTCACCTGGAGCGCCAACTTCTGGATCGGCGTGATCTTCGGGGTGATCGTATTCCCCCTGATCCTGGCCTTGATCATGGGTGTTCCGACGCTGCGACTACGGGCCGACTATCTGGCCATCGTGACCATCGCGGCGGCGGAGATCTTCCGTATCATCGTGCGCTCGCCGAGCCTCGACCGGTGGACCGGCTCCTCCGATGGCCTGTCCGGCTTCGCGACGAGCTTCTACGACATGAGTCCGTTCGACCCGGGTGAGCGGTACTTCTTCGGGCTGTTCATCGGAAACCAGATGTGGGTCGTCCTCATCGGCTGGATCGTGCTGGCACTGTCGATCTTCATCAGCTGGCTGATCGTCCGGAGCCCGTGGGGGCGCGTCGTCAAGGCGATCCGGGAAGACGAGGACGCCGCCCGCAGCCTCGGCAAGAACGCCTACTCGTACAAGATGCAGTCGCTGATCATCGGCGGCATGTTCGGTGCGCTCGGTGGCATGTTGCGCGCCATCGGCACCCAGTCGGCCCAGCCCGACAACTTCATCACCGACGTCACGTTCTTCGTGTGGGTGGCGCTGATCCTCGGCGGTGCGGGCACCGTGTTCGGCCCCGTCATCGGAGCAGCGATTCTGTATGCGATCCTGGACTTCACTGATGTCTTCCTGCGGGAAGGCGTGGAGAACGACGTGATTCCCGACGCCATCATGACCGGCACACAGGTGGGCCAGGTTCGCTTCATGCTGATCGGCCTCGGCCTGGTCCTGCTCGCCGCATTCCGACCACAGGGCATCTTCGGGAACAAGGAGGAGATGGCTCTCGATGACCGCTGATTCGTCCTCTCACTCGGTCGGCGTGGGCAATCCCGCCAATGCCGCGGTCGACCCGCTGGCGGCGCGCGCGGCTCTCGCCGACGTGCCCCGGGAGCCCGGTGCTCCGAAGCCCGACCCCATCCTCGTCACCGACGGCATCCGCCGTCAGTTCGGTGGCCTCGTCGCAGTCGACGTCGACCACGTCGAGATCCAGCGGGGAGTCATCACGGCATTGATCGGTCCCAACGGTGCCGGCAAGACGACGTTCTTCAACCTGCTCACCAGCTTCGACACGCCTGACAGTGGCACCCGGAGGTTCAACGGTCAGGAACTGAACGACGTCCCCGCGTACAAGATCGCGAACTACGGCATGGTGCGCACGTTCCAGCTCACCAAGGCGCTGTCGAAGATGACTGTCATCGAGAACATGAAGCTGGGTGCCACGGGCCAGCGTGGCGAGGCGCTCTGGCGGTCGGTGTTCCCCTTCGTGTGGCGGAGCCAGGAGAAGGCGATCGAGGAACGTGCCGACGCGTTGCTCGAGCACTTCAAGATGTCTCACATGCGCGATGAGTTCGCAGGGACGCTCTCCGGCGGCCAGCGTAAGTTGCTCGAGATGGCCCGGGCACTCATGGTGGAGCCCACGATGGTGATGCTCGACGAGCCGATGGCGGGCGTGAACCCCGCACTGACCCAGTCGTTGCTGGGTCACGTGACGGGGCTTCGGGACCAGGGCATGACGGTGCTCTTCGTCGAGCACGACATGGACATGGTGCAAGAGATCAGCGACTGGGTGATCGTGATGGCTGAGGGCCGGATCATCGCCGAGGGGCCACCGGCGTCGATCGGCCAGAACGAGGCCGTGATCGATGCCTACTTGGGTTCACACCACGACGCCGCCCTCAACCTGGATGGTGACCTGTGAGCGAGCCACTGCTGATTGCCGATGACCTGACCGCCGGCTACATCCCTGGCGTCAACATCCTGAACGATTGTTCACTCGAACTCGCCGAGGGTGAACTGGTGGGCATCATCGGTCCCAACGGTGCCGGCAAGTCCACCTTGCTGAAGGCGATGTTCGGCCTCGTGAACGTACGCGAAGGTGCAGTGCGGCTGCGGGGGGAGGACATCACCCACATGAAGGCACACTCACTCGTGAGCCGCGGCATCGGGTACGTCCCCCAGATCAACAACGTGTTCCAGGCGCTCACCGTCACCGAGAACCTCGAGATGGGTACGTTCCTCAAGCCGAAGCGGTTCAAGAGCCGTGTCGACGTCGTGTTCGACATGTTCCCCCGTCTGATGGAGAGGGCCGACCAGCGTGCCGGCTCCCTGTCCGGCGGCGAGCGTCAGATGCTGGCGATGGGTCGGGCTCTGATGATGGATCCGAGCGTTCTGCTGCTCGACGAGCCCTCCGCGGGCCTCTCCCCGGCCCTTCAGGACGAAGTGTTCGTGCGCTGCCACAAGATCAACCAGGCCGGCGTGTCGATCGTGATGGTCGAACAGAACGCCAGCCGTTGCCTCCAGATCTGCCACCGCGGATACGTGCTCGACCAGGGTGCGAATGCCTACACCGGGACGGGCGCAGAGCTGCTCACTGACCCCAAGGTGATCGAGCTCTACCTCGGAACCCTGGTGAAGTCGCATCAAGACTGAACGGCGCCTCCCGCTCAGAGAGGTTCCTCGCACCGCGGCGAGGGAGGCCGAGCACCCGCCGGCAGCTCGCGCACTTGTCGTCCGTTGCGTTGAACTTGGTGTGCCTGCCCACCCTCGGTAGGTCCCGTGGGGCCCTGGCAAACGTTCCGCACGCCGTCACCGAGTAGCCGAAGCGGTTGCGCCTGTGGCTGACCAGGTCGTGGTCGGACCGTAGGGCGTGCGTCATCCAACGGTTGTGGGCCCGCTCGGCGGGTGGCGTGATGTCGAGCTGCTCCCGGCGAGCTCGTCTCCACCGGTAGGCCTTCTGGCGGCACGCGTTCGTGCAGTAGACCCGCCTGCGGCCGGGCTGACGCCGGTGGAGGACCGGCGATTCGCAGACCGGACACCGCCACGACCAGTCGTCGAGCTCGGGGTTGACCTCGTGGGCGACCCGCTGCCGATTGCAGGTGACGTATCTCGTTCGCTCTCCCATGCCTCGACAGTACGGAAGGGGTGTGTCACCACGGCGGCGTCAACTGCAGTCCGCTCTGCGGGGTAAGAGGGCCCCGGGGCCCTTTTCCGGGTAGATCTCGATTCGTCTCGGAGCTCGGCCGGTGGGTGGCGGTGTTGGGGTAGATCTCGATTCGTCTCGGAGCTCGGCCGGTGGGTGGGGGTGTT
>CBFCWZ010000129.1:0-9731 GCA_965601935.1 uncultured Ilumatobacteraceae bacterium | reverse complement strand
ACCGTCCCAACCCCGGCCGAACGGCCGCCTGCTCACGTCGTACACGCTCGACATGGAGCGGGAGTTCCTCGAGGTTCGCAGCGTCCTCGCCCAGCGCTATGGGGTCGAGAACGACCTCAACCGGGTGGCGGTCGGAACTGCCGACGACTGGATCGGCATCGCAGCCAGTGGCCATACGTTCCACGAGGTCCGGGAGGCCCTCAGCGTTCTCGGCCTGCGCACCGACGACGAACTCCGCAGTGCCGGGATCCGCCTGGCCCAGCTTCGGATGCCGGTACCTCTCGACCCCGTGCAGATCCGCCGCTTCGCCGCCGGCCTCGACGAGATCCTGGTCGTCGAGGAGAAGAACCCCACCCTCGAGCGGCTCGCGAAGGCCGCCCTCTACGACGGCGATCATCATCCCCGTGTGACGGGGCGGCTCGACCCCAACGGGACGAGGCTCGTACCGGGAGACGGCACCCTCGACGTCGACCGCCTCCTCGTCCCGCTGCGCCGCCGGCTGGCCGAACGGATCGCCGACCGCCTCCGACCGCTCGACGAAGTGGCGCCCAAGGAGCGCCCGCGTATCCCGCTCACGGTCAACCGCGCCCCCTTCTACTGCTCGGGATGCCCCCACAACCGCAGTACCCGTGCCGATCCCGACACCCTCGTGGGCGGGGGGATCGGCTGTCACGCCATGGTGGGTCTGATGGAGGGTGAGCGCGTCGGCGACCTGGTCGGTCTGACCCAGATGGGCGGCGAGGGCGCGCAGTGGATCGGGATCTCACCGTTCATCGAGCGCAACCACCTCGTCCAGAACCTCGGCGACGGCACCTACTTCCACTCCGGCTCGTTGGCCATCAGGGCGGCCGTCGCCGCCGGGGTCGACATCACCTACAAGCTGCTCTTCAACGGCACGGTGGCGATGACCGGTGGACAGGATCCAGAGGGGCAGATGGACATCCCTCAGGTGGTGCGGACGCTGCTCCTCGAAGGCGTGGCAAGGGTGATCGTCACGAGCGACGATCCGTCGCGCCTCGGCGGATCCCTCCCCCACGATGTCGCCCTGTGGCACCGCGACCGACTCGACGAGGCGCAACGTGTTCTCGCCGACACACCCGGCGTGACGGTCCTCCTCCACGACCAGGGATGCGCAGCCGAACTCCGCCGGGCTCGCGCCCGCGGCACGGCTCCGACCCCCGGTTTCCGGGTGGTCATCAACGAACGGGTGTGTGAGGGCTGCGGCGACTGCGGCGACGTCAGCGGCTGCCTCTCGGTTCAGCCCGTGGCGACCGAATGGGGTCGCAAGACGCGGATCCACCAGACGAGCTGCAACTTCGATCTGTCGTGCATGGGCGGCGACTGTCCCGCCTTTGCCACCGTCACTCTGGCGGAACAGCCGGCACCCGCGGTGGAACGGCCGCGCCCGCCCGCGGATCTCCCCGAGCCCGCACCGTCGCTCGTCCCGGTCGACTCGTTCACCGTGCGCATGACGGGAATCGGCGGCACCGGTGTCGTCACGGTCAGCCAGATCCTCGGCACGGCCGCCATGATCGACGGGTTCGAGGTCCGCGGGCTCGACCAGACGGGTCTCTCCCAGAAGGCCGGGCCGGTCGTGAGCGACATCCGGATCCGCCGTGACAGCGTCCCCGCGACGAATCACGCGAGTGCGGCCGGTATCGATGCGATCCTGGCCTTCGATCTGCTCGTCGGCGCCGGAGACCGGAATCTCGAGGGTGCGAGCCGGGAGCGGACCGTCGTCGTCGCCTCGACCGATGCGGTCCCCACCGGGCAGATGGTCCTGCACCCAGAGGTCTCGGCGCCCCAGAGTTCGACCCTCCTCGACCGGGTCGCCGAGGTCACGCGGCCCGACGAGAGCCACTACCTCGACGCAGCCGAGATCTCCCGCGCCCTGCTCGGGTCCACCACACCGGCCAACCTGATGGTGCTCGGCGCCGCCGTCCAGTCAGGAGCGGTGCCGCTGTCGCCGGACGCGGTGGAGCGAGCGATCGAGTTGAACGGTGTCGCCGTCGACAAGAACCTCGACTCGTTCCGCTGGGGCCGAGCCTGGGTCGTGGACCGCACGAACGTGGAGGGGATCGCCGACCTGCCCTCCCCGCCTCCTGCGGAGACCATCGACGAACTGATCGAACGGCTCCGCGACGATCTCGTCGACTATCAGTCCGATCGGTACGCCGCACGTTTCCTCGAGGTGGTCGTCACCGCACGCGCCGCAGAGGAGCCGATCAGCGAGGAGTATCGCTTCACATCCGCCGTCGCCCGCAACCTGCACAAGCTGATGGCCTACAAGGACGAGTACGAAGTCGCTCGGCTGCTGCTCTCCGACGCCGCCCGACAGGGGTACGAGGCCGTCGGCGGGCCGGACACGAAGGTCACCTTCCGTCTCCATCCACCGCTGATGAGGGAACTCGGGCTCGAGCGCAAGCTGGCACTCCGGCGCAGTGCCCCGCCGGCGCTGAAGGCCCTCCGGTCGATGAAGGGTCTGCGCGGGACTCCTCTCGATCCGTTCCGTTGGGCCAAGGTCCGCCGCGTCGAACGGGCGATGATCCCCGAGTACATCACGGCGGTCCGTAAGCTCGCAAAGGGCCTCAGCACCGACGACCTCGATGACGCGGTCGAAGTGGCCGAACTCCCCGACCAAGTGCGCGGGTACGAGGACCTCAAACTCCGTCGCGCCGCGGGATATCGCGAAGAACTCGCCAAACGGCTGCGATGACGGCACACTGCGGCCCGTGAATCGGAGGCCACTGCGTCGGGCGTGGGGCTGGACCCTGCGCCTCAATCGGGAGATCCAGGAAGACGGTGCCGTGGACGCCGCTGCGAGCGTCGCGTTCTGGCTGATCCTCAGCATTCCGGCCGCGGCCCTGGCGATCATCGCCTCGTTGTCGATGCTCGATCCCGACCTGGTCGCCGAACTCGAGCGGTCACTGCTCGAGTTCATCGATCGCACGTTCACCTCCGAGTCGACCACCCTCCGCAATGCGGTCACGGGGTTGTTCGACCAGCCTCGCACCGGCCTGTTCAGCGTGTCGCTGCTACTGGCCCTGGTGACGCTCTCCCGCGGTTTCGCCGGCCTCATCCGCGGGCTCGACACCGTCTACGACGTGGAGGAGTCGCGGGGTTTCATCCGTCTCCGCCTCGCCTCGATCGGGCTGGCCCTCGGCACACTGCTCACCGTCGCCGCCTCCACCTACCTGTGGTCGCTCAGCGGCCGTGAGGGCCTCCCGTTCGTTCTCCGGCTGTTGGGGGCCGTGTTGGTGCTCGTGTTGTGGGCCGCCACCGTGTTCCACGTCGGGCCGAACCACCACACGCCGTGGCGGTACGACCTGCCGGGTGCGATCGCCACCGCGATCGGCTGGTTCGTCGTGTCGGTCGGGTTCGGCTGGTACGTCCAGATCGCCAGCCGGGGCAACGAGATCGTCGGCAGCATCGGTGCACTCCTCCTCGGCCTCACCTGGCTGTGGATCGTGTGCCTGATCCTGATGATCGGCGGCGAGATCAACGAGATGATCGCCGACGATGCCGACGTGATCGGCCGCAACCATCGTTGGTCGACCCGGGCCAAGCGCGCCTACGAGTCCTTCCGGTCGGAGGAGTCCACGCCGAACCGCCTCGACTCGCCCTAACCTGCTGCCGGTTCATGGGAGCAACGTCGGCCGCCTTCATCCTCGTGGGCATCGGCCTGCTCGTGGCCGGAGCCGAAGGGCTCGTGCGTGGTGCGGCACGGCTCGCCGCCCGCACCGGACTCTCCTCGGTGGTCATCGGGCTGACGGTCGTCGCGTTCGGCACCAGCGCTCCCGAGTTGGCCGTGTCGATCGGCGACGTGGTGCGGGGGTCGGAGGAGGCCGGCTCGATCGCCATCGGCAACGTGATCGGTTCCAACATCGCCAACATCCTCCTGGCGCTCGGCCTGGCGGCGGCGATCGGTGGCGCCCTCATCGTGGCCCAGCGGATCGTCCGCATCGACGTGCCGATCATGATCGGCTGCTCGGTCCTGCTGCTCCTGTTCGTGCTCGACGGCGAACTGAACCGGTGGGAGGGCGGCCTGTTCTTCGTCGGGCTGATCCTGTACATCGTGTGGACGGTCGTCTCGGCACGAAAGACGGCCGAACCCGTCACCACCGAGTACGACGAGGCTCTCTCGCCGGAGGCCCTCAAGGCCTCCCCCGTCTGGATCGACGTTCTCTACCTCGGCGCAGGGCTCGGCTTTCTCGTGCTCGGGGCCCAACTCCTCGTCGAGGGGGCCAGCGACATCGCCGTCGACCTCGGGGTCAGCGACCTGGTGATCGGGCTCACCGTCGTGGCGATCGGCACTTCGCTCCCCGAGGTCGCCACCACCGTCGTGGCATCGATCCGTGGCCAGCGCGACCTGGCCGTCGGCAATGCCGTCGGCTCCAACCTGTTCAACCTGCTGGCGGTTCTCGGGATCACCGCCCTGGTCTCGCCCGACGCCCTGCCGGTCCCCGACAGCGCGATCCAGATCGACATCCCGGTGATGATCGCCGTGGCCGTGGCATGCCTGCCGATCTTCGTGCACGGCTACGTGCTCGACCGCTGGGAGGGCATCGTCTTCTTCCTGCTGTACTGCGGGTACATCGCCTGGCTGGTCGTCGATGCCACCGACTCGGCCGTCCGCGACGGCTACGGGCGGGCGATGCTGTTCTTCGTGGTGCCCCTCGTGGTGCTGACGATGGCGGGGATGGCCTACCGCGACCGCCAACTCGACCGGGCCAGGGCCTTCTCCGAGAACGAGTTCTCGAACTGAGAGCTGCTCGGGGGTAGAGGCCGTTCAGAGGAGCGCCGCGCCGATGATGCCCGAGTTGTTGGCCATCTGGGCGGGCACGATCTCAGTGTCGATGTCGATGTGGGGCAGCCACTTCTCATGGCGTTTGCTCGCGCCACCACCGACGATGAACAGCTCCGGGCTGACCAGCAACTCCATGTGGCGGAGGTACTTCTCGACCCGCGTGGCCCATTCCGTCCAGGAGATGCCCTCCCGCTTGCGCGCGCTGGCCGCGGCCCGGATCTCGGCGCCCACCCCGTCGAGTTCGGCATGACCGAACTCGGTGTTGGGCACGAGGGTCCCGCCGACGAACAGGCCCGACCCGATGCCGGTGCCGAACGTGAGCACGAGGACCGTGCCCCGGATGCCCTTGCCGGCTCCGAACCGCATCTCGGCGATACCGGCCGCATCGGCGTCGTTGATCATCGTGACGGGTTGGGAGGTCGCCTTGGTGAAGAGGGCATCGGCGTCGACCCCCACCCACGATTTGTCGATGTTGGCCGCCGACTTCACCACGCCGTGCTGGACGATCGCCGGGAACGCACATCCGACGTGGCCGCCCCAGTCGTGTGCCTTCACGAGTTCGACCACCACTTCGGCCATCGCTTCGGGTGTCGCGGGCTTCGGGGTGTCGAAGCGCAGACGGTTCGTCGTGAGCTCGCCGGAGTCGAGGTCGACCACCGCCGCCTTCATCCCCGTTCCGCCGATGTCGATTCCGAACCCGAGCCGATCTGTCACGGCGCCCGACAGTACTTGCCACGGGCCGTTCCGGGCAGGGCTACTGCCCGAGGCCTCGGGCCTCGGACCAGGTGAGGCCCTTCTCCAGATTCGGTTCGCGGGGCAGGCCGAGCACCATCTCGGCGACGATGTTGCGTTGCACGGCGAACGTTCCACCTCCGAGAGTCAGTGCGGGCGCGAAGAGGTAGCCGTAGTGCCAGATCGGGTCGACCTCGGGGTACTGGCTGTCGGAGCCACGACCGAAGTTCACCTCGGTGGTGCCTGACCGGGACGCCTCCTGCAGAACCCCGGCGGGGCCGGAACCGACGAGCATGCCGTCGGGCCCGGCGAGATCCTTGGCCAGTTCCATCACGTGCTGGCCGTGTTCGTCGGCCATGATCTTCTGGATCGACGCCTCGGGCCCCGGCGTGCGTCCCTGGAGGGTGGCACTCAGGCTGCGCATCCGGTTGAGGTGGAGCAGTTTCGATTCGATGTGCAACGCCACAGCGCGGTCGCGCAGTACAGGGTCGCCGAGGCCGCCGTGTCCGCGCACCGCGTCGAGCAGGTCCTCGGCCGACGGGCCGGAGCCCCAGAGCGAGCCCGCCGACGAGAGCGACACCCGCTCGTTGGAGAGGGTCACCTTGGCGAGCCGCCAGCCGTCTCCTTCTTCGCCGACGCGCAGCGAGGCGGGGATTCGGACGTCGTCGAAGAACACCTGGTTGAAGGAGTGGGCCGTCGTCATGTCGACGATCGGGGTCATGGAGAGCCCTTCGGCGTCCATCGGGCAGATGAAGTACGAGACCCCCTTGTGCTTCGGCAGGTCGGGGTCGGTGCGGGCGATCAAGATCCCGAACTGAGCGTGGTGCGCCCCGCTCGACCAGATCTTCGATCCGTTGATGACGTATTCGTCGCCGTCCCGCTCGGCCCGTGTCCCGAGGTTGGCGAGGTCGGAGCCGGCATCCGGTTCGGAGAAGAGCTGGCACCAGAACTCCTCGCCGGAGAGGATCTTGGGCAGATACCGCTCGTGCTGGTCCGGCGTCCCGGCCAACAGGATGGTCGGCGCCGCCCAGCCGATCCCGATCGGATTGCCGGGCCGTTTGATCCCCGCCGCCCCGAGTTCCTCGTCGATGATCAACTGCTCGAGCGGGTCGGCCTCGACGCCCCACGGGGCCGGCCAGTGCGGGACCACGTACCCGGCCTCGGCCAGCTCCTTGCCCGACGGATTCGGGTTGGCGGCGATCCATTCACGGACCCGGATCCGAGCGGGATGGTCGTGAGGGGGCAGGTCGAAGTCCATCGATGGCGATTCTTGCCGCTCGTCGCGGCGGATCTTCAGACGAGCCCGATACCTGCACACGAACTACACGGTCGAAGCCCACGGGACGGACGCGCGCGGCGGGTCGATCATCGTCGCACCGGACGGAGCCGTGCTCGCCGAGGCGGAGAAGGGCGAAGAGACCCTCCTCGGCGCCGACCTCGATCCGGCCCAGGTGCGTGCCGCCGGTCACAGCTTCGACCCGGCGGGCCACTACAGCCGGCCCGACGTGGTGCGACTCACTGTCGATCGAGGCCGGCGCGAGCCCGTGCACTTCACCGATCGACCCCTCCTGAGCTGGGATTTCGCGTGTTCCACGCCGTCGTGGGGAATCCTCCACAACTTCTACACGTCCTCTCCAAGCGTTCACGGCGGCGGATCGTCATCGTGGTGTTCGTCGACGGAACAGTCGGCAGCAACAACACCTCAAGGAGACAGACAATGACCAGCACCGAAACCCCCACCGTCGACAATGGCGTGAACGTCGAGGCCCTCCTCGGCGCCCGTGAGGCCCTCACCCAGGCACCCCCCGCCGCCGAGTTCACCTGGAAGGCCGTGAACGAGTGGGTGAACGGCACGCACAGCCGCAGCACCGTCGAGAACTTCTTCGGTCTCGGCGAGGAGCAGTCGCACAAGACCGCGCAGTCGATCGACACCGATCACCCCGAGATCTTCGCCGCCCCCGACAACGGCCCGACCCCGGTCGAAGTCGTGCTGATGGGCCTGGCCGGCTGCCTCACCGGTGGCGTGGCCTCCGTGGCTCAGAACCGTGGCATCCAGCTGCGCAGCGTTAAGGCGACCGTCGAGGGCGACATGAACATGTTCGGCATCCTCGGCATCGACCCCGACGTGCGCAACGGCTACAGCAACGTCCGGGTGCGCTACGAGATCGACGCCGACGCCTCGCAGGAGGACATCGCGGCGGTCGTCGCCCAGAGCCAGAAGCGTTCCGCCGTCTTCGACATCATCACCAACCCGACGAACGTCCAGGTCGAGGTCGCCTGACCCACCCCCGACCCCGACGTGAGCAGAGAGAGCAACGGAGCGAATCCCATGTCCCCCAGGTACGACACCGACGTCGTCGTGATCGGCGGCGGCCAGGCAGGTCTGGCCATGAGCCGCTGCCTCACCGAGCAGTCCATCGACCACGTCGTCCTCGAGCGCGGCGACGCCGCCAACTCCTGGAGGACCGAGCGTTGGGATTCGCTCCGTTTGCTCACCCCGAACTGGCTCAGCCGGCTGCCCGGCTGGCAGTACCGGGGAAGCGACCCCGACGGCTACATGACCGCCGCCGAGGTCGTCGAATTCCTCGACGGCTACCGCCGTTCGTTCGACGCGCCCGTGATCCCCCACACGACCGTCGACCACGTGCAGCCCTGCGACCCGGGATTCCGGGTCGAGACCAACAACGGCGTGTGGCGGACACGGGCCGTCGTGATCGCCACCGGCGCCTGCAGCACGCCGAAGATCCCTGGGATCGCCGAGGCGGTCCCCGAGCGGATCACCCAGCTCTCCCCGATCCATTACAAGAACCCGCAGCAGCTAGGCGAGGGCCGGGTGCTGGTGGTCGGTGCCTCTGCGTCCGGCGCCCAGCTCGCCGACGAGCTCGCCCGGGCGGGGCGTGACGTCACGCTCGCCGTCGGGGACCACACCCGCATGCCCCGCACTTACCGCGGGATGGACATCCACTGGTGGATGGACACCGCCGGGGTGCTCAGCGAGAAGTACGACGAGATCGACAATCTCGAGAAGGCGCGCCGCCTGCCGTCGCTGCAACTCGTGGGAACCCCCGAGAAGCGGACCCTCGACATCAACTCGCTGCGCGAGGCGGGCGTCGAGGTGACCGGCCGTTTCGCCGGAGTCAACGGCTCGACCGCCCAGTTCTCCGGCTCGCTCGCCAACCACGTCGCCTCCGCCGATCTCAAGTTGAACCGGCTGCTCGACCGCATCGACGAGTACGCCACCCAGCACGGCCTGGACCGGGAGGTGGACGCGGCGACCCGTCCAGAGCCCACCGCCCCCGGCGATCCGCAGCTGCTGATGAACCTCGACGACGTCGACACCATCATCTGGGCGACCGGCTTCAAACCGAACTACCCGTGGCTCGACGCCCCGGTCCTCGACCGCAAGGGCGCCATCATCCACGACGGTGGGCTCACCCCGGTCCGCGGGATGTACGTCCTCGGCCTGCCGGTGCTGCGCACCCGCAAGTCCGTCTTCCTCGACGGCGTCGGCGACGACGCGAGGGTCCTCAGCGACCACGTCGCCGTACAACTCGGCCGCACCGTCACCAAGGTCTGATCGATCTCGTGAACCAACCTGCGGCGTCCCGCAAGGTCTGTTCGCGACAGCACCGCTTCACCTCCATTGGTCGGCAAGCGGCTAAGAATGGGGCGATGGCCGGCTCGGACGATCGCAGCCTCGCAGGGCGACTGCTCGGTGGCGTCGTCAATCCGATCGTCGACAGTGTCGATCTGGACGCCGTGCTCGACGAGGTCGACATCGACGAACTGCTCGAGCGGATCGACGTCAACGGGCTGCTCGACCGCATCGACGTCGATCGCCTGCTCGACCGCATCGATCCTGATCGCCTGCTCGACCGCGTCGATGTCGAGCGTCTGCTCGGCCGGATCGACGTCGACGCCCTCATGGAACGGGTCGATGTCGACTCGCTGATCGCCAGGGTCGACGTCGACGCCCTGATCAGCAGGGTCGACGTCAACCAGATCGTCGAACGGACCGAGATCGGCGACATCATCGCCCGCTCCACGAGCGGGGTCTTCACGCAGCTGCTCGACACGGTTCGCATCCAGATCGTGACCGTCGACCAGATCGCTCAGAGCGCCGGCTCCCTCGTCGCCAGGCGGCGGCGCGCCGGCGTCCCGAGATCTGGACGACGAAATTCCATTCTGAACG
>CBFCWZ010000128.1:0-9746 GCA_965601935.1 uncultured Ilumatobacteraceae bacterium | reverse complement strand
TCAGGTGGCCGCGATCCGGATGCTGCACCGCTATCTCGCCCACGAGCGTCTGCGCGCCGACGACCCCACCGTCGATCTGGAGGGCGTGAAGGTCCCCGCCGGCCTTCCCAAACCGCTCACCGAGGCGCAGGTGATCAGCCTGCTCGATGCCGTCACGGGAGCGTCACCCGCCGACCGCCGCGACCTCGCCCTGCTCGAGTTCCTCTACGCCACCGGGGCCCGGATCTCCGAGGCAGTCGGGCTCTCGATCGGTGACCTCGATCTCGAGAGTCGTCTGGTGCGCCTCTACGGGAAGGGCGCCAAGGAACGGATCGTTCCGTTCGGTTCGAGTGCGGGCGAGGCGATACAGGCCTGGCTCGGCCCATCGGGTCGCCCACGCATGGAGCCGACCGACTGGCTCCGACGGGACGATGCCGAGGCGATCTTCCTCAACTCGCGAGGCGGTCGGATGTCGCGCCAGACCGCGTGGGGAGTCGTGCGCAAGTACGGGCAGCGGGCGGGCATCGAGTCGGAGCTGTCGCCCCATGTGCTGAGGCACAGCTGTGCGACCCATCTGCTCGACCACGGCGCCGACCTCCGAGTCGTGCAGGAGATGCTCGGCCATGCCTCGGTGTCCACCACGCAGGTGTACACGAAGGTCAGCCAGGAGCGTCTGCACGAGGTCTACCGCTCCGCCCACCCGAGGGCCACGGCCTGATGAGCGGGGGACAGGGCCACGTGGCACACCTGGTCCGACGATTCTGGGGATCGCTGTCGTCGGCGCCGCCTGACGCAGGTGACGTCGAATGGGCCCGTGCTCATCTCACGGCCGCCGAGGCCGAGATGTGGGACGCGATGGCGCCCCAGGATCGTCGCCACAGCATCGCCGTGGCACGCTGCGTGGCCGCCTCCGAACCGGCGCGCGAAGTGGTGGCCGGAGCTCTCCTGCACGATGTCGGCAAGACAGCCAGCGGGCTGAACACCTGGGAGCGCGTGGCAGCCACGCTCGTCGGTCCGAGGGGCGCGCGGTTCGAGCGGTATCACGATCACGAACGCATCGGTTCGGCGATGGCCACGGAGGCCGGCTCCGACGAGGTGACGGTGGCGTTGATCCGGGGAGAAGGTCCCGCCGCGGAGATCCTTCGAACGTGCGACGACGCCTGAGGCGTCAGCCGTCGAGGAGGAAGCCCTTGCGGAAGGGGCGGAGAAGCATGGCCTCCTCGAATCCGGCGCCCGCGTAGAGGGCGCGCGCTGCCCCATTGGACTCGCGCACCGTGAGGTGGGCTCCGGGCGTGTCGCGCTCGTGGAGTTCGGCGAGGGCCGAGTGCAGGAGGGCGTGGCCGAGCCCTTGGCCCCGCGCCCGCTCATCGACGCCGAGGTAATCGATGTAGGCCATGCCGTCGGGCTCGATCTCGACCGCGATGTATCCGGCGATCCCGTTCTCGCTCTCGGTGACCAGCCTGATCGGATGGCGACCCCCGTCGGCGAGTTGCCGGCCGTTGGTGTGGGTGCCGGGGAAGATCGTTTCGTGGAGGAGTGCCATGCCATCTCCGTCGGGAGGGGTGAAGGCGCGGACTCGGGGATCGGCCTCGGCGGGGGAGGGGACCCACTCGAGGGCGACCGAGGCCTCTTCGCGCACGAAACCGTGGCGGTCGGCGAACTCCGCGACCAGGGCGTGCCGGTCGTTCGACGCGAGTTCCTCCTGTTCCAGTTGCGCGGGAAGGAGGTCGCGGCCCGCGGCGTAGAGCGCGTCGGCGACCTCGGGCCAGTCCTCGCCGGGAGCGACGATCGGGCCCCACCACCAGATTCGGCCGATCTCGTCGTCGTTCTCGCCGATCAGCCATCCGACGAGGTCGTCGTTGCGCCGTGCGACGACGGTGCAGGCGCCGAGCCCGGGAACTGCGGCGATCTCGTCAGCGATGAGTTCGGCATCCTTGCCGAAGTAGGCGATGTGACGTCTCGGGTCCGACTGGGTACCCGCGGCGAGGTGCGCCAGTTCGGCCGGATCCAGATCCTCGCGAGCTGCTTCGACGCGGAGTGCGCTCGTCATGGCGGCAGTCTCGCGGACTTCGGCCCCTCGCTCTCGTAGAGTCCCCGGCCGTCGTCCGCATCATCAACGGCGCGACCGATCGGAGCGGCGGATGCCCCTGGTCGACGTCGGTCGTCGCGGGTACGTGTGGCCATGTGTCCGAGCCGTGCGGTCGACGGTCGTGGCATGGCCGCAGAGGCTCGTGCCCCGGACATGGATGACCTGTCGGACGTGCGCGGTGACCGGCTCGCTCCTGTTCGAGTGTGGATCGACTTCGCTGCTCGGGGGGAGAGCGCGAGTTCCTTCTCGCGTGCCAGGTGGCGTGATGTCAGCCGAAGAGGCGGAACGCACTCGGAAGCACTCCTGGCACGATCGAGGGTGCGGGCCGGGGTCAGCGGTTGGGATCCCGGCCGTTCCAGGCGACGAGGCGGTCGATGGCGGCGGCGGCGTCGGGGACGGTGACGGCCTCGGCGAACGGGATCGCGGCCTCGTCGAGGCCCATCGCGGCGGAGATCTCCTCGAAGAGTGCTCGGCGATTCTCGGCGGGGAGGATGTCGGGTGCGGCGAGTGCCGCCGCGACGACCGTGTCGTCCCATTCGGGTCGTTGATCGGTGGCCACCGCGAGGTCCCACGTGTGGACGGTCAGCTCGGAGAGATAGGAGGCCAGGATCTCGGCACCGCTGCCCTGGATCCATGGGAGGGCCATGGGTCGTTCGAGCACACCATCGTCGCTCCACGCCGCGGCGACCCGGCTGGCCGACGTCGCCCAGGTGTCGGACCAGGCGTCCCCGGGGGCAGGCGTCTCGACGACGGCGAAGGGATCCTCACCCCGTCCGAGCGCGGCGATGCGGTCGAGCACGCCGACGAGGTGGCCGAGCATGGCGCTCACGTCCATCTCGGGGCACGGGGTCGGGGCGGCGAGCTGGTCGGGCCGCACGCCGTCGATGACGGATCCGCCGATCGCGATCGCACGATCGATCATCGGTCGAGGGTCGGTGCGGTCCTGGGTGGTGGAGTCGGAAGGTGAGGTCATGTCGCCATCCTGACCATCAAACCGGTCACCTACTGACCGGTTTGATGTGCAAGTGTCGACGGCGTGCGAGCTGACCGGCTGGTGGCCATCCTCCTCTTGATGCAACAGCGCGAGCAGGTGACGGCGGCGGAGGTCGCCCGGGAACTGGAGGTCTCCGAGCGCACCGCTCGCCGCGACCTCGACGCCCTTGCCATGGCCGGAGTGCCGGTGTATTCGACGCAGGGCCGAGGCGGTGGCTGGCGCCTCGTGGGTGGTGCCCGCACCGACCTGTCAGGGTTGACGGCGAGCGAGGTCCGCGCGCTGTTCCTCGTTGCCGGTCCCGCGTCGGCTGCGACACCGGCTGTGAAGGCCGCTCTGCGCAAGCTCGTCCACGCCCTACCGGAGCCCTTCCGGCTGCAGGCCGAGGCGGCCGCGTCATCGTTGGCCGTGGATCCGCAGCAATGGGGCGCGAGTCGGGTTCAGCACCCGGCACCCAGATTCCTCGACGATCTCCAGGACGCAGTGATCGGCGGCGTCCAGGTACGTCTCGGCTACGTCGACCCCACGGGCTCCCACACCGAGCGGACGGTTCACCCCTTGGGCATCGTGGCCAAGGGTTCGAGGTGGTATCTCGTCTCGGCCACCGACGCCGGTCAGCGGACATTCCGGGTCGACCGCGTGTCGTCGGTCGAGCCGACCGAAGATCCCGTCGACCGACCCGAGGGGTTCGACCTCGCCGAGAGCTGGCAGCAGATCGCCGACGAGGTCGACCGCAAGCGAACACCCCTCGCGATCCGGGCGGTGTGCACACCCGAGGGGATCGGCCTGCTGCGAATGCTCCTCGGGGGTCGGCTCGAGGTGGGTGGTGCCACGACCGGCGGCCGCATCGAGGTCGTGATCCGTGGCCACGACGAGTACGCGCTGGCCGGCGAACTCGCCGGGCTGGTCGAATGGCTCGAGGTGACCGGCCCGTCCGGCGTGCGGGACCAACTGGCCTCGATCGGGAACGCGCTCGTCGAGCTCTACGGCTGAGGGCACGCGCGGAGGGGGCACGACCTGGTGTTTCGCGATTCGGCCAGAACCATCCTCGTCCCTGCTCAGAGGGCCGCCCAGGAAGCCGGTGCGGCGAGCCCGCCTCCCCATCCGCTCGAGTCCTGAACCGATGGGATCCCCGGCGGTGCCGGGCGATGGGACGTAGCTCGTCCGCGCCGCGACGGATCTCATCCACTGCGGCCTGCTTCTTCACCGCCCGGCCGATTGCCGGAGCCGCCCGACACCCGCGGCCTGGAGGCTCTGACGGGTCAGGCCGGGAGCATGCCGATCGCGGAGTAGACGCGATCGAGGGTGGCAGCGGCAACGGTGCGGGCCCTGTCGGAGCCGACCCGGACCAGCCTGGTCAGCTCTCCTCGGTCGTCCATCAGCTCGTTGTAGCGCTCGCGAATCGGGTCGATCGCGGCCAGGACTGCCTCTCCGGTGTCGACCTTGAGCTTCCCGTACTGCTCGTACTCGTCAGCCACCTGCTGAGGAGTGCGGCCGGTGACCGATGCGTTGATCTCGAGCAGGTTGGCCACACCGGGCTTCTCGGCCCGGTCGTAG
The DNA here is from genome assembly GCA_965601935.1 of uncultured Ilumatobacteraceae bacterium. GTDB lineage: Bacteria > Actinomycetota > Acidimicrobiia > Acidimicrobiales > Ilumatobacteraceae > CBFCWZ01. The sequence continues at coordinate 5,130 of CBFCWZ010000128.1, read as the reverse complement.
CGGACGGCATCAGGGCCGGTGTCGGAGTCGGTGACCGCACGCTTGAACTTCTTCAACACCGCGGACGGCTCGTCGGTGAGGTAGACGCACCCGGCGCTCGACTCGTCGGACTTCGACATCTTCGAGGTGGGGTCCTGCAGACTCATCACGCGGGCACCGGCCGGGGGGGTGACGGCGTCGGGGATCACGAAGGTCTCTCCGAACCGGTGGTTGAAGCGGATCGCGATGTCGCGGGTGATCTCGACGTGTTGCACCTGGTCCTCGCCGATCGGGACCTCGTTCGTGTCGTAGAGCAGGATGTCAGCGGCCTGGAGTGCGGGGTAGGTGAACAAGCCGGCCGAGATGAACTGGCCCTCCCGCTTGGCGGTCTTGTCCTTGAACTGTGTCATCCGCGAGAGCTCGCCGAACGAGGCGGTGCATTCCATCACCCAGCACAGCTGGGAGTGTTCGGGGATGTGGCTCTGGACGAACACCGTGGCCACCTCGGGGTCGAGCCCCGTGGCGAAGAGCATCGCCGCCAGCTCGAGGGTGCGCTCGCCGACGATGCCGGGTTCCTCGGTGATGGTCAACGTGTGGAGGTCGACGATGCCGTGGTACACGTCGGCCTCGTGCTGGCCCTCGACCCAATTGCGCAGTGCCCCCAGGTAGTTGCCCAGATGGACGTCACCGGTCGGCTGGATGCACGAGAGAACACGGGTCGGGGAGGTCACGGGCGTCGACGCTACCGGCCTCCTCGAGCGACGGAGATACCCGTTTGTGGGGCGCGCGGTCGATAGCGTCACGGGGGTCATGGCCGTCGATGTCTCCACCCCGGTCTACGAAGGCCCGTTCGACCTGTTGCTCCAGTTGATCCTGAAGGACCAGGTCGACATCTACGAGGTCAACCTGTCCACGATCGTCGACGCCTATCTGGTCGAGATCGAGAAGATGGAGGAACTCGATCTCGACGTGGCGACGGGATTCCTGCTGATCGCCGCGACTCTGGTGGAGCTGAAGGCCCGCCGGATGCTGCCCGACGAGGGCGACGTCGACCTCGACGAGGAGCTGGCGCTCTGGGAGGAGCGCGATCTCCTGCTGGCCCGTCTCCTCGAGGCGAAGACGTTCAAGGACGTTGCCGGTGTCCTCGAGAACCTGCACCGGGAGGCCGGCCATTCGTTCCCCCGGCTGGTGGGGCCGGACGAGCGGTTCGCCGCAGTCACCCCTGAGCCCCTCGCCGGTACGAGCGTGCGCAGCCTCCGCAACGCCGCCATCCGTGCACTCAGCCCGAAGCCCGCACCCCACGTCGACCTGTTCCACGTCAATCCGATCACGCTCACCGTGGCCGACGCCGTGTCCGAACTGATCGACGAACTCCCACGCGTGAGGCACATCGGCTTCCGCGACCTGACCTCAGGCCTCACCGACCGCATCGAAGTCATCGTCCGCTTCCTCGCTGTGCTCGAGCTGTTCAAGCAAGGTGCGGTCGAGATGACCCAGACCGAGCGTTTCGGCGACATCCAGGTCGAATGGATCGCCGACGGCGCCTTCGACGCGGGCGACCTCAACATCGACACGTACGAGGGCTGACATGGACGACATCCTCACCCCGGCCGACGACCGGGTCGCCGAGTTCAAGCACGCCATCGAGGCGATCGTCCTGGTCGCCATCGATCCCGTGGTGCCCGATCTTCTCGCCCAACTCCTCGAGCAGCCGACGCATCTGGTCGAGACCTGGTGCGCGGAACTGGCGGCCGAGTACGCCGAACGCGGGCACGGTTTCGAACTGGTCCGTGTGGCTGGTGGTTATCGCTACCAGACCGCAGCACCGTCGGCGCCGTACGTCGAGCGCTTCCTGCTCCACGACCAGCGGGCCCGTCTCTCCGGGGCTGCTCTCGAGACTCTGGCCATCGTGGCGTACAAGCAGCCGATCTCGCGGGCGCAGGTGGCGGCCATCCGCGGGGTCGACCCCGACGGTGTGCTGCGCACCCTCCAGGCCAGGAGGTACATCGGTGAAGTGGGCCGCGACGACGGGCCGGGACAAGCGATCCTGTACGGCACCACCGACTCGTTCCTCGAGAAGCTGGGGCTCGACTCGCTCGACGACCTGCCCCCGATCGCCGAGTTCATCCCCGGGCCCGACGTGGTCGAGGCGCTCGAACAGGGCCTGCGCGTCACTCCCTCCATCGACGTGGCGGCCGAGGGTCCGGCGACCGCACCGCCACCGGAGTGAACGAGAAGCCGACCGAGCCGCCACTGTGGGAGCAACAGTGGGAGGAGTCGGAGAAGTTGCCGCAGGGTGAGCGCCTGCAGAAGGTGTTGGCCTCCGTCGGGTGGGGGAGCCGGCGAACGTGTGAGGAGCTGATCGCGGCGGGTCGGGTGACCGTCAACGGAGCCGTGGCCGCACTGGGGCGACGAGTGGACCCCGACGACGATCTGATCGAGGTCGACGGGGCGCCGGTCGGCGTGCGTCCCGGTCTCGTGTACTACCTCCTGAACAAGCCCACCGGGGTCGTCACCACGAGCAAGGACACCCACGGTCGCACGACGGTCATCGATCTCGTCCCGGCCGAACCGAGGGTCTTCTCGGTGGGGCGCCTCGACGCCGACACCGAGGGGCTCCTCCTGATCACCAACGACGGCCAGCTGGCGAATCGAATCGCCCATCCCTCACACGGGGTCGAGAAGGAGTACCTGGCCGAGGTCGAGGGTCGGCCGCGCGCCGGTGCCATCCGCTCCCTTCGGGAGGGAGTCGAACTGGACGACGGGACCACGGCACCGGCGAAGGTCTCCCAACCCCAGCCGGGCGTGCTGCGCCTGACCATCCACGAGGGCCGGAATCGCCAGATCCGGCGCATGTGCGACGCCGTGGGCCACCCGGTTCGACGACTCGTGCGAACGAGGGTGGGGCCCCTGGCCGACCGCAGCCTGCGGCCGGGCGAGTGGCGGGAGCTCACCGGTGAGGAGCGCAAGGCCCTGACAGAGGCCGTTGCGACCACTCCGCGCCAGCCGTCCTAGCGGGCGCCAGCCGCTGGCCGTCGGCTCAGAAGTCCTCGATGATGGCGGTGGACTGCACGGTACGATCGTCGCCCGTGAGCGACGAGCAGCGGCGTGCCAACGTCATCGGGTTGGGCCTGATCGGTGGCTCGATCGCGCTCGCTCTCAAGAACCGCGGCTGGCGGGTGCAGGGCGACGATTCCGACGAGGCCGTCGTCGGCGCGGCGTCACGTGCCGGCATCGTCGACGATCGCGGCCTCGACCCCGACGCCGAGGTCACCTTCGTCGCAGTTCCCGTCCTGTCCGCCGTCGATCAGGTCAAGCGGGCCCTCACCGAGACCGTCGGCGTGGTCACCGACGTGGGGAGTGTGAAGGCGCCCATCTGCGAGGCCTGTGACGACCCCCGGTTCGTGGGCGGTCATCCCATGGCCGGCAGCGAGTTCGACGGCCTCGACGGAGCCCACGCCGACCTGTTCAACGGTGCTCTCTGGGTCCTCACGCCCGTTGCCCACAGCGACGACGCCACCTTCGCCAAGGTGATGAGTGTCGTGAAGTCGTTCGGAACCGAAGTGGTAGCCCTCGACCCGGTCCGCCACGACCGGGTCGTCGCCGTCGTGAGCCACGTGCCCCACCTCACTGCGGCCTCGTTGATGGGCCTCGCCAACGATCGGGCCGACGAGCACGCGGCCCTGTTGCGGCTCGCTGCCGGGGGCTTCCGCGACATGACCCGCGTGGCCAGCGGACGCCCCGAGATGTGGCTCGACATCTGCCACGAGAACGCGCCGGCCGTCGTCGACACGCTCGACGCTCTCGTCGGCGAGCTGTCGGCGCTCCGGGAGATGGTGGCCGAGAACCGTCGCGACGACCTGCGCCGCTTCCTCGACGAAGCCCGTGTCGCGCGCACGAATCTCCCGGCACGGGTGGTGCACCCAGAAGAGATCGCCGAGGTGCGCATCCCGATCCCCGACCGCGCCGGCGCCGCCGCCGAAGTGTTCACCCTGGCCGCCGAACTCGGCGTCAACATCGCCAACTTCGAGGTCGTCCACATGGCCGAGAGCAACCGTCGCGGTGTCGCGGTGGTCCTCATCGACCAGTCGATGAGCGAACTGTTCCGGGGCGGGCTGATCGCCCGTGGCTTCCGGCCTGCGATCCAGGCTCTCTCGTGAGCACGGACGCAGTCCGGCGCGTCCGACGGGCCGACGGACCGATCATCGCCGACGTACACGTCCCGCCCTCGAAGAGCATCGCCAACCGCGCCCTCGTGTGCGCCGCCCTCGCCCACGGCACCAGTCGGATCCGCGGTGTCGCACCTGGCGATGACACGACGACCATGCTCGACGGGCTGCGGCAACTGGGGGTCGACGTCGGAGTGGAACGCGACGGTGACGTCACGGTGGCCCACGTCGACGGCTGCGACGGCGAGGTGGGCCCGGGTCCTGCCGAGTTGCACACGGCCCTCGCCGGAACCACCTCCCGTTTCCTCACCGCCATGGCTGCGCTGGGAGTCGGTCCGTACACGATCGACGGCGACCCTCCGCTGCGACGGCGCCCCATGGGCCCCCTCCACGACGCCCTCGCCGCACTCGGCGTGCACCTCGAGCCGGGCGAGACGTGGGGTCATCTCCCCGTCGTCGTCAGCGGCCCCGCCCGCGGGGCCGATGCGGTCGTGATGCCGGGCGATGTGTCGAGCCAGTACGTCACCGCGCTCATGCTCGTGGCCCCGTACCTACGGCGTGGTCTTCGTCTCGGCCTCTCGACCGAGTTGGTCTCCGCGCCCTACGTCGAGATCACCAAGTCCGTGATGGAGGCCTTCGGTGCCGCCGACGTCGAGGTCACCCGCCGCCGCGTCCACGTGGGAGCGGGGAGCTACGCGGCAACCGACTACACGGTGGAGGCCGATGCCTCCTCGGCCGGCGACCCGCTGGCCGCCGCTGCGATGGTGGGCGGGGCAGTGAGCGTTCGCGGCCTCGGCAACAGTTCCCTGCAGGGCGACCGAGGGTTCGTCGATCTGCTGGAGCAGATGGGCTGTTCCACGGTCACGAGCAGCAGCGACACCGTCGTGATGCGACGCCGCGACACGCCTCTGCGCGGGATCGACGTCGACATGTCGGAGATGTCCGACCTCGTCCCCACGCTCGCGGTCGTTGCCACCCAAGC
>CBFCWZ010000127.1:0-9777 GCA_965601935.1 uncultured Ilumatobacteraceae bacterium | reverse complement strand
CCGCCGTACCTGCAGCGCAATCCCGGCGACCGCCTGCTCGATCTCGTCGACGTCGGAGGTCCGGGCACCGAGGGATCCCCCGGTGACGCCGGGACGGCGCGATCTGGCCGTTCTGGGTCATCGGTGCACCACGGAAGGGCCGAGGCGAGTGCCGGGCCCACGCCGCAGCCGATTCCAGCGCCCGATCCCTCCGGCACGACAGACTCCGGGCGGCCGACGTCGACATGTCGACGTGAAGAGCGTGCCGGGAACGGATAGTGCCCGATCCGAGGTGGCCGTAGTGTGGCCGTCAGCCGGGCACCACCCGGTACGCACTGCTCGCTCAAGGAAACGACCCAACGATGCCCCTTCTCGACCTGTTCATCTCGATGCTCTGGTTCTTCCTGTTCGTCGCCTGGATCTGGCTGCTCATCACCGTGTTCGCCGACGTCTTCCGCAGCGACATGTCCGGCTGGGCCAAAGCGGCGTGGATCCTCTTCGTCATCGTCGTGCCGCTCCTCGGGGTCCTCGTCTACTTGATCGCCCAGGGTGGCAACATGCGAGAGCGCTCCATGAAGCAGGCCAAGGAGCAGGACGAGGCGATGCGCAGCTACATCCAAGACGCCGCCGGGTCCGGATCTCAGCCCTCGACCGCCGACGAGCTCAGCAAGCTCGCTGCGCTGCGCGACAGCGGCGCCCTCACCGACGACGAGTACGCCGACCAGAAGGCCAAGCTCCTCGCCTGAGCGCGAACACGACACGCATCTCCACCTGCTCTCCCGCCGTGACCTCGCACCGAGGCCACGCGGCACGGCCGACGTTCTCGGCCCGGTGTGTGAGCACGAGCGCAGAGGGCACGATGCTGATTCGGCCGGTCAGCCGGCCGGGCCGACCGTGACGGGGATTCCGTTGAGAACCGAGGTCCCCGACAACGGGTCGAGGGCCCGGTCGTCGGAGAGCACGTTCGAGTTCACTCCTGCGTGCTCCGCGGCGACGGCCATCTTCGTACCGGGCTGACCGTGACCCCAGCCGTGAGGCAGGCTCACGACGCCCGGAAGGATCGCGTCGGTGACCTCCACCGGAGCCGAGACCGAGCCGACCTTCGAGGTGACCTTCGCGGGGGCGCCGTCGCGAAGTCCGTAGCGGTCGGCGTCATCGGGGTGCACCTGCAGCGTGCACCGGGGCTTGCCCTTCACGAGGACACGCACGTTGTGCATCCAGGAGTTGTTGCTCCGGAGATGACGGCGACCCACCAGGACGAGCTCGCGCTCGTCCAACTCGGGGATCGCGGCAGCGAGTCGGTCCAGATCGGAGAGGAACTCGGGTGCGCCGAGTTCGATCCGCCCGCTCGGCGTACGGAGCACCTCCGGCAGACGCGGCTCGAGCGCTCCGAAGTCGCGCCCGTGCGGATTCTCGATGAGGTCGTCGAGCGATGTCCCGTCGGGTTCGGCCCCGAAACCGTCGCCGAACGGCCCGGTGCGCAGCATGAAGTCGATCATCCGTTCAGGCCCCCGCCGGCCGTCCGCCGACAACTCGGCGACGATGTCGTCGGCGTCTCGGCCGTGCACCGGCGACGACTCGTCCTTCACCGCGCCGCCGACCAGCGCACCGATCGACAGGTCGTCGACCACGGAGGGATCGGCGTCGGGACCGAGTCCCTGGGCGATCAACGAGAGCCGGGCCAGGATCTCCCACTCGTCGGGAGCGCCGTCGTCGAGCGGCAGCACCGGCGGGGAGTAGTTGGCCACGTTCCGGACGGCGAACTGGAGGAGCAGCAGGTCGTAATGGGAGCGCTGCAGCTGCGACGGCACCGGCAGCACGACGTCGGCGTGCCGCGTGGTCTCGTTGAGGTACATGTCGACGCTCACCATGAACTCGAGGTCGTCGAGCGCATCGGCGAGCTGGTCGCCGTTCGGGGTCGACAGCACCGGGTTGCCGGCCACCGTGACGAGCCCCCGGATGCGCCCTTCACCCGCAGCGGTGATCTCCTCGGCCAACGCCCCGGCGGGGTACTCGCCCATCACCTCCGGATGGCCCGACACGCGGCTCTGTCCGCGCCCCACACTGAAGCCCCTCCCGCTCCCCGATCGGCCACGCGTGTTCGGACTACCCGCGACCGGGGTGGAGAACATCGCTCCACCGGGCCGGTCGAGGTTGCCGGTCAACGTGTTCACGACGTCGACGAGCCACGAGGCCGTCGAACCGAACTCGGTCACGGTCGTGCCGATCCGTGCGTACACGGCCGCAGTGGGTGCTGCGGCGAGATCGCGGGCGAGCCGCCGGGTGGTGGCGGCGGCGATCCCCGTCGCAGAGGCGACCGCCTCCGGCGTGAACGGCAGGAGGGCAGCCGCCACTTCGTCGAGACCGGCGAGGTGGGCACCGACGTGTTCTCCGGGGTCGGCGAGGCCCTCGTCGAACAGTGTGTGGGCGATCGCAGCGAGGAGGAGGGCGTCGGTCCCCGGGCGGATCGGGATCCATTCGTCCATCTTCTCCGCGGTCTTCGAGCGGCGGGGATCGACGACGACCACCCGCCCGCCGCGGTCGCGGATCAGTTCGATGCGCCCCGGGAAGTCGGGGGCCGTGCACAGGCTGCCGTTCGAGGCGTAGGGGTTGGCCCCGAGGATCAGCAGGTGATCGGTTCGGTCGAGGTCGGGCACCGGGACCGTGATGGGACTACCGAACACGTGACCGGCCGCCACGTGACGGGGCATCTGGTCGACAGTGGAGGCGCTGAACCGGTTGCGGGTACCGAGTCCGGTCAGGAGTGCACGGTTGAACGTCATGGCACCCAAGCTGTGGGCGCCGGGATTGCCCAGGAAGGCAGCGAGAGCGGAGTGCCCGTGCCGCTCGATGACACCGCCGAGGCCATCGGCGACAGCCTGCCAGGCCTCCTCCCACTCGACCTCGACGTGCGCACCGTTCCGCTTCACGAGCGGCTTGCGCAGGCGGTCCGGGTCCTCGTGGAGGTGGGTGAGCGTGGAGCCCTTCGGACAGATGAACCCGCCCGAGAACACATCACTGCGATCACCCCGTATGCGGGTCACCTTCTCGGAGCCGTCGGCCTCCCTCGCCACGGTGATCTCGAGGCCACATCCGGCCTCGCACAGCGGACAGGTACGGAAGGCGGTGCGGGTCGGCTCGCTCATCCGGGAATGCTCGCAGACCGACGTCGGATGGCCCGTACCGGGACCGCCTGCCAAGATCGGGCACCATGCAGCGACTCCTCCCCCATCCGGTGGCCCCGACCTCCGTCGCGGAGGCCTACGCCGGACCTCTCGGCGGGCGCGACGATCGGCCGTGGTGCTCTCTGTGCATGGTCGCCTCGATCGACGGATCGATCGTGTTCGAGGGAGGCTCATCGGGCCTGTCGAGCAGGAACGACTTCGGCGTGCTCGTGCGACTCCGGCAGGTCGCCGATGTGGTCGTCGTGGGAGCGGGTACGGTGCGCGCCGAAGGCTATGGGGCGCCGAGCAAACCTGGCCAGCGCGTCGGCGTCGTCACGGCCACCGGGAACGTCGACCCCTCCAGCCCCCTGTTCGAGGATGGGGCCGGCTTCGTCGTGACCACCGACGACGCCACCGTGGACCCGGCCCTCGATGTCGTGCGGGTCGGTTCGGAGGTCGACCCGGGACGACTGCTGCAGCGGTTGGACGAAGTGTGCGAACGGCCACGGGTGGTCCAGGTGGAGGGCGGGGCCCGCCTGAACGGCACCTTCCTCGGAGCCGACCTGATCGACGAGATCGATGTGAACACCTCTCCGCTCGCCGTGGGCGGGGACGGGCCGCGCCTGGCCGTCGGTGGAGCGGACGTGGCGCATCGATTCGAGTTGGCCCAGCTCGCCGTTGACGAGGACTCTTTCGTGTTCGCTCGCTGGCGTCGCCGGGCGGCCTGACGGCCCATCCAATCCGGCCTCACCGGGCGGCCTGACCGCGCATCGCCTCAGCGGGCGGACGTCTTTTCGAGTCCGCTCGATCACCTCGCCCGACGGCCTGACCGCGCATCGCCTCAGCGGGCGGACGTCTTTTCGAGAACCTCGAGTTCGCGATGGAAGTCGGCCGCCGCGTCGAAGTGCTTGTACACGCTGGCGAAGCGGAGGTAGGCCACCTCGTCGACCACCCTCAGCTCGTCGAGCACCGCCACGCCGATCGCCGAGCTGGTCACCTCGGGGCCGCCCAGACGCACGGCGTCCTCGACTCTGGTGGCGAGTTCCTCGAGGTCGTCGGCCGACACGCCGCGGCCCTTCGTGGCGGCGAGAAGCCCGTCGATCAGCTTGCGGCGCGAGAAGGGCTCGTGACGGCCGTCGGACTTGGCGACGGTGACCGGGGCATGGTCGACCCGTTCGAAGGTGGTGAAGCGGTTGGAGCACGACAGGCACTGGCGGCGGCGCCGGATGGCAGCGCCCTCCTCGGCCAGGCGCGAATCGACCACCTTGGTGTCGTCGGCGTCGCAGACCGGGCAATGCACACCGCGAGGATACTGCCCATCCATCGCCGGCCCGCCACGGGAAACCAGGGGGTGGCGGCGCTCAGGGCAGCCAGACGGCCTGGCCGACCTGGATCTGGCTGCTGCCACCGTTGAGGGAGATGAGCTTGCCGACGAAGCGGTCGACAGGGACCTCGCCGTGGTACTCCATGGCGATCGTCCAGAGGCTCTCGCCCGGCTGCGCCAGGTGGTACTCGGCGACTGCTGCCGGCTGGGCCCCGGAGGCGGAGGCAGGATCGCCACCGGGGCCCGCCAGCAGACCGGACACCGCCGCGGCCAGCAGGACGGCCACGGCGACGGCCAGGAACAGGGCGATGGTCCGACGTAGGACGAAGTTCGGCCGGGCGGCCGAGTCACTGCCGCGCCGCACCCTGCGGCCGGCTGCAGGTACTTGGAGAACCATCACGTTCGACATCTTCACTCACTTCCCAACGTTTGTTCGGAGAACGTCCGTTCGACAGTGAAGCAGGAGAGGAGGTCGTCGTCAACCGCGACGGCGAGATTTTCGAACAATTGTTCTCGGTACAGGTGTTTGACCCAGGCGCTGGGCGTCCATATAGTGTTCGGTATGGCACCCAAGATCAGTAGTCGCCAGCGCGACATCCTCGACTTCATCGAGCAGCAGATGCGCGATCGCGGGTACCCACCGTCGGTTCGCGAGATCGGCGACGCAGTGGGTCTGACCTCCCCCTCCACGGTGCACAGCCACCTCAACACCCTGCAGCGGCTCGGGTACCTGCGACGCGATCCCACGAAGCCGCGTGCGATCGAGGTGCGTTTCGACGCCAACAGCGGCGCAATCATGGAACGCCGTCCCGTCCGCCACGTCCCGCTCGTCGGCGACGTCGCCGCCGGTACCGACGTTCTGGCCGAGGAGAACGTCGAGGAACTACTCCCCGTCCCCGTCGACTTCACCGGCGACGGCGAGCTGTTCATGCTCCGCGTGCGCGGCGACTCGATGATCGACGTCGGGATCCTCGACGGCGATTACGTCGTCGCCACCCAAGTCGATCACCCGAACAACGGCGACATCATCGTCGCCGGTATCCCCGGCGGCGAGGCCACGGTCAAGACCTACACCCGCTCGGGGGCCGAGGTCACGCTCTCCCCGGCGAACGAGACGATGGAACCGATGGTGTTCCATGCCGACGACATCGACATCTTCGGCAAGATCGTCACCGTCATGCGCCGCTACTGAACTCAGCGGTCGTCCGCTACGCCGAGGGTGGACCCCACGGGCTGGGTGGCTGCTCGTCGCGGCCAGCCGGCTCGTCCCGCCACCCCGGGCCCGACGGCTGCCCGGGAATACGCGGCGGCGCAATCGGCCGCTCTGGCGGGGCGCTCACCGCTTGGTCGCTCTCCCACCACGGGGCAACGGGCCCCTGCACGGATTCGCTCCCGGAAGGAGCCGCCTCCGGGCGCCGTCCCAGTGTGACGAGGCTGAGGCCCGCCGCGACCCCCGCGGCAAGTACCGCCAGCGCCGCCGCACGCAGTGCGAAGACCCCGTCACGTGGGTCGTTGCCGATGGCCAGGGCGAAGACCCCGTCATCGGATGTGACTTGCACGACGTGATCGCCGGATTCGGCCGCCACCATCGTGCCGACCTGCACACCGCGGAACCCACCTCGGTCGTAGTCCGAACCCGATGCCGCCTCGACGGCGAGGCGGGAACCATCCGGGCCGGTGACGTCGACGTTCACCGTCGGCGCGTCGGACTCGGCGCGGAACGTGCCCTGCGCGCTGCAGTTCCCGGTGGTGTCGTCGAAACGCCCCGACAGCTCGGCGTACACCAGCAACTCGCCCGTCGATTCGATCGACACGACCGTTTCGCACCCCACCGGTGCACGCGCCAGCGCTTCGACACCGTCGTCGTACCGCTGCTCGGCCAACAACCAGAGCCCCAGGGCGCCGAGCACGCCCGCGACGAGGGTGACCACACCGGCGACAACCAGCCCTGTGCGGCGTCGGGCCGGGGCGTCGGGCCGGTGCGGCTGCAGAGTGACCATCAGCCGGACAGCCTGGCCGACACGAGATCGATGCGGGCATCGGGCTGTACCACCGCCACCCGCACGAAACCGGAGCCGTCCGGACCGTAGAACTCACCGGGACTGACGAGTGCTCCCCCGTCGCGTGCCAGGCGTTCGGTGTAGGCCCAGCCGTCGTCCACGGGCACCCACAGATAGAACGAACCGGGCGGGATCGGGACCTCGACACCCGACCACTCCGACATCACCCGGGCCAGGCGCGACATGCGGCCGAGATAGCGCTCCCGCTGCTCGTCGACGTGGGCATCGTCGGAGAGTGCAGCGATCCCTGCAGCCTGGGCGGGACCGGGCACCATCATCCCGACGTGCTTGCGCACCTCACGCAGGTAGTGCACGAGTTCGGGGTCGCCGCCGTAGAACCCGACCCGGACCCCCGCCAGATTCGAACGCTTCGAGAGCGAGTGCACGGCGACGACGCCGGTGACCCCGTGTTCGAGGATGGTCCGGGGCGGGCCGTCCCAGGTGAACTCGGCGTAGCACTCGTCGGAGAAGACAGGCACGCCGTGCGCTCTCCCCCACTCGGCGGCGGCGGCGAGGTCGTCGAGGGCTCCCGTCGGGTTGCCGGGGCTGTTGACCCACAGCACGAGGGCGCGGGCGGCATCGTCGGCGGAGATGGAGTCGAGGTCGAGCGTGCCGTCGGCACGCATCCCGACGGGCACGGCGCGGCAACTCGCCAACGTGGCGCCCATCGCGTACGTGGGATACGAGATCGCCGGGTACAGCACGGTGTCCTTGCTGGGGGTGCGCAGCTTCAGCCACTGCGGCAATGTGCCGACGAACTCCTTCGTTCCGATGGTGACCGCGATGTCGTCGGCGGGAATGGTCACACCGAGGCGTCGTTCCATCCACCGGCCAGCGGCCTCGCGCAGCGCAGGGGTTCCGATGCTGGGTGGGTAGCTCCGCTCGGCCCCACTCTCCGCAAGCGCTCGGATGACAGAGGGCGGCGGCGGATCGAAGGGGGTGCCGACGCTCAGGTCGACGAGCCCACCCTCATGGGCCTCGGCGACCGGCCGCAGACGGTTCAGCCGGTCGTACGGGTAGGGAGGCGGGACGAAGCCCTCGGGCTCGCTCATGGATCGGACGGTTCGGACGCGGCGAACTCGGAGAGCCGTCCGGCGGAGGCGTCGGACAGTCGGGCCCGGACGATCCAGCGGTCGTCGGTGTCACCGACCGAGACCACCTCGCCCTCGCGGTGGACCGCGGCCAGCACGTCGCCGCGCTCGTAGGGCACATGCAACTCATGGACCACGCTCAGCGAACGCAACCGATCGGCGAGGGCCCGGAGGAAGTCCTGGGTGCCGTCCCCGGTGCGCGCGCTGAGAGCGACCGAACCGGAATGATCGATCGCCAGTTCCTTGGCCGCCCCCGGTGCCAGGTCGGACTTGTTGAACACGATCAGCTCGGGGACCGAGTCGGCGCCGATCTCGGTGAGCACCTCCCGAACCGCCCGTATCTGGCCGTCGGGATCGGGAGAACTGGCGTCGACCACGTGAACGAGGTAGTCGGCGAGCGCGGCGACCTCGAGCGTGCTCTTGAACGACTCGACGAGGCCGTGCGGAAGACGGTTGATGAACCCGACGGTGTCCGACAGCAGGACCGGCTCGCCTCCGGGTAGGGCGAGCCGTCGTGTCGTGGGGTCGAGAGTGGCGAACAGACGGTTCTCGACGAGCACGCCGGATTGGGTCAGCCGATTGAGCAGTGTCGACTTCCCGGCGTTGGTGTAGCCCACGATGGCGACGGAGGCGAGCCCACTCCGGTTCCGCGACTTGCGCTGCAGGGAGCGGGTCTCGGCGAGCGAAGCCAGATCGCGTTCGAGCTTGTTGATGCGGCGCATGATGCGCCGACGGTCGGTCTCGATCTTCGTCTCACCACCGCCGAAACGCGCCCCGACCCCGCCGCGCTGCTGGGAGAGCTTCGCCGTGGCCCCGCGGCGCAGCCGTGGAAGGCGGTAGCGCAGGAGGGCCAGCTCGACCTGGGCCTTGCCCTCGAGCGTGTGGGCGTTCTGGCCGAAGATGTCGAGGATCACCGCGGTGCGGTCGATCGCCGTACGGCCGAGGAGCTTCTCCAGGTTGTACTGCTGGGCGGGCGCGAGTTCGTTGTCGAACACCACCGTGTCGGCATCGACGGCGAGGCAGAGTTGCTTGAGCTCCTCGGCCTTGCCCTGGCCGATGTACCACGTGTGATCGGGGGCATCGCGGCGTTGCACGAGGCGGCCCACCACGTCGGCTCCTGCAGTGTCGACCAGCAGTTCGAGTTCGTCGAGGCTGGCATCGACCTCGTCCTCGTCGTGGCCGTGCAGCTGCACTCCGACGATGATGATCTTCTCGCGGATGCTGCGGTCGATGAGCGTGCCCGACAGTGCCTCGTCGTACGGCGTGTTCACGCGTTCACCTCCACGTCGGCCACGTGGGTCGCCGGACCCGTGAGCTCGGCCGTCGCTCCGTCGAAGCGGACCTGCGCGGTGCCGCCGTCCATGTGCACCGTGACCGCAGGCTCCGATGGCGTGACGAGGCCCCACGAGCGGGCCGCGAACGCCGCGGCACAGGCGCCGGTGCCACAGGCCTCGGTGATGCCGACACCGCGCTCGTGGACCCGCATCGTGATGGCGTGCGGCTCCGGACCGGGCTCGATGATCTCGAGATTGACATGGGGGATCATGCCGCCCAACTGGGCCAGGTCGACGACCCCGACCTCGTCGACCCCGACCACACTGTGCGGGTTCCCCATCGAGAGGTGCGCCACCGGGCGATCGGGGTGAGCGCCGAGCGAGGCCCAGCCATCGGGCTCGGTGAGTTGGCCGACCTCACCCATTCCCACGCTGGCCATCACTGTCGCGACGTCGTCGGTCGGGGCGAGGCGGACGTGGCGAGTGCCTGCGTCGGTCAGGATCGTCTGGTCGCGCAGGTCCCCGGCCCGGCGGGCGAGGGCTTGGGAGAAGCAGCGGATGCCGTTACCACTCATCTCGGCACGCGACCCATCGGCGTTGAACAGCACCATCCGGGCATCGTGATCACGGGCCCTGGCGCCGATGAGGAGGCCGTCGGCCCCGACGCCGCGCCGGCGGTCGCAGAGGTGGCGCGCAAGTACAACCGGGTCGGCGTCGGCGATGTGCCACGTGACGAGGAAGTCGTTGCCCAGGCCGTGATGTTTGCTGAGTGAGATTGGTGTCATGAGGCGAGGGCGGTGAGGACGGCGGACAGAGCGTTGTCCGGATCGTTGCCGATGTCGATCCAGCGTATGCGGGGATCACGGCGGAACCAGCGCTCCTGTC
>CBFCWZ010000126.1:0-9876 GCA_965601935.1 uncultured Ilumatobacteraceae bacterium | reverse complement strand
GACAATCAGGGTCGGTAGCCTCCTGGCTCATGGCAGGCGAGCTGATCTACGCCTTCCGCGTGATGCGGTTGCCCCTGCTCGACGCGGGCGGGGCACCGGTCGGACGCATCGTCGACCTCGTGGCCATTCCCGGCCGACCCGGGCGGGCCGGCGAACCAGCGATCGCCCCGCGCATCGTGGGTTTCGTCGCCAACGTGCAGCGGAGGCGGATCTTCGTCAGTGCGAACCGCATCGGTGAACTGAACAGCGACGGCGCCCGCCTCAAGAGCTGGGACATCGACGTCAATCCGTTCAAGCCCCGCTCCGGCGAGGTGGTCATCGGTGAGGATCTGATCGACCGGCGCGTGGGCGACGAGACCGTCAGCGACATCGCCCTCGAAGAACACACCGACGGCCGCAACAACTGGTGGGAGATCGACAAGGTCCGCCTCACCCGCAAGTCCGGCCTCACCCGCCGCCCCAGCTATCGCCTCGTCGACTACGAGCAGGTCCCGGCCCTCTTCGACGCCCCCACCGAGGCCCAGGCCGAAGCTGCCCGCCTCCGCATCCTCCACCCGGCCGAGGTGGCCGCGATCGTCCGCTCCCTGCCCTATGCCCGGCGCCGCCAGCTCGCCGAGGCGATGGACGACGAACGTCTGGCCGACGTGCTCGAGGAGCTGCCCGAGTCCGAGCAGGTCCGGATCGTCGAGGGCCTCGACCGCGACCGGCTCGTCGGCGTGTTCGACGAGATGGAACTCGACGATCTCGCCGACCTGCTCGGGGAGATGCCCGAGGCCCAACAGGAGCAGATGCTCGCCGTCATGGACGAGGACGACGCCGACGTGATGCGCCGCCTGTTGTCCTACGAGAAGAGCACCGCCGGCGGCATGATGACGCCCGAGGTCGTGATCTTCGGCCCGACCGACACCGTGGCCGACGCGCTGGCCCAGATCCGCGACCCGGAGTGGGTGTCGAGCGTGGCCGGGCAGGTGTTCGTGTGCCAGGCCCCGTACAAGGCGCCGACCGGACGGTTCCTCGGGGTCGTCCACTTCCAGCGTCTCCTGCGCGAACCGCCGGGAATGGAGTTGGGCCGCCTCGTGCGCGACGGACCCCAGGTGAGCCCGCACACGACCGACCGTGAGGTGGCCGAGGAACTCGCCAACTACGACCTCCTCGCGCTGCCGGTGTGCGACGAGGCGGGCCGTCTGCTCGGCGCCGTGTCGGTCGACGACGTCATCGACCGCATGCTCGGTGTGGGCTGGAGAACCCGCCGCAAGGCCCCGCCCCGATCGGAAGCCACTCCCGAGGGGGTGGCGACATGAAACGGCGCGAAGACCTCACTGCGCCGCGCGCCGCCCGGCGGGTCGGCGTGTCGTACGACTCCGACGCGTTCGGCAAGTTCGCCGAGTCGATCGCCAACTTCATCGGCACGGCGCGATTCCTCGTCTTCCAGACGATCGTCATCTTCCTCTGGATCGTCCACAACACGTTCGCCCCCGAAGATCTCCAGTTCGACCCGTGGGATCGCGGGCTCGTCCTGCTCACCCTGGTTCTGTCCATCCAGGCCGCGTACGCAGCACCCCTCATCCTCCTCGCCCAGTACCGCCAGGAACGCCGCGACCGGATCACCTCCGAGGTCGACCGGCAGGTGGCCGAGCGGACTCAGAACGACACGGAGTTCCTGGCCCGCGAGATCGCCGGCGTACGGTTGTCGCTGAGCGACATGGTGACCGGCGAGGACATCGACGACCGCCTCGACAGGCTGACCGATGCCGTGGAGGGCCTGAATCGCCGGCTCGACGACTTCGCCCCCGCCCCTACGAACCCCGCCTGACGACCCTCCTCGCGGTCGGGAGTCAGGCCGAGCTGGGGATCCCGGTGAACTCCTGCAGCCGCACACCGAACCGCTGCACAGCGGTCAGCAGGCCCCTGGTGTCGAGGCGATCATCGGCTGTGCACACCACCCCCGACGGCAGTTCACCGTTCGCCGCGGCCAGCGCGAACGCGCATGCCGTGGCGGCAGCGCTCGTGCCGACCAACTCGGCGGCCCCACCGACGATCGTCACCCGGGCGCCATCGGCATCGGTGCCGCGTACCTCGACACGAACCGCACCGACACCGCCCTCGGCGTGCGGTGGCGTGAGCATCGGCAGGCGCGCGGTGAGGCGATCGCGACGGTTGGCCGATTGGCGGCCGGTGAGACGCCGAACGTGGGGGAACACGGTGGAGAGCAGAACCGGGGACGCCAGCTCGGCGCGATAGCAGTCGTAGGCACCGACGGGTTCGGGGAACCAGCAGAGTTCGCGGCCGGAGCCAGAACGGCGATTGACGAGATCCCCGTCGTGGAGGGCGACCGAGTAGCCGGACAACGCGCGGTGGTGCTCACGGGCACATGCCGGACCGGCAGTTCCGTGTACGGCGAGGTGGATCTCGTCGCACTCCTCCAACTGGTCGGCCAGATGGCGGGCGAGCAGATCGGTCAGGCCCGGTGACTGTGCCGCCCCGGCGACGAGCGGGACACCCACATCATTGGCAGCGTCGTCGAGATCCCACATCTGCCGGATGTCGGCGAGGTCCCCGGTGCACGAGACCACGGGTGTCCCTCCGGCGATGAGTCCGGCGGCGAGCTCGGCGTGAGGGCCGGGGTGCGCGAGCACCACGACGTCGTGCTGCGACGGGTCGATGCGGCCGACCCGGGTGTCGAGTGTGGTGACCCGCGCCTCCGGATCGAGCAGCGAGACACGCTTGGCGATGCGGCCACCGACCACACCGTTGCCCACGAGGCCGAGCGCAACGGGCATCAGGTCTCGTTCATGTCGAGCGGACGCCAACCGCCGTGCTGGGGTGGCGTGCCGCCGGTGCCGCGGATCCGCAGGGTGGCGGCAATGGCACCGGCCAGAACCAGGACGGACAGCACACGACGCAGGACCCTCATCGGCCCCGAGTCTGCCACCGTCGGCAGTGAATCGTCAGCCGGCCACGAGTGGCAGGCCCGCCTCGCTCCACGAGACGACGCCACCGTCGACGTCCTGGACCGACTCGAAACCGAGATCGGCCATCAGTGTCGTGGCCTGACCCGAGCGGTTGCCGGATCGGCAGTAGACGACGTAGGGCACGTCGCGCTCGAGGGCGTCGATGTCGTCGGCGAACGTCGGCTCGTAGATGTCGATGTTCACCGCCCCCTCGATGTGTCCCTCGGCGAACTCCTCGGGCGTGCGGACGTCGAGGATCACCACGTCGTCGGGAGCATCGGCGAGAAAGGCCTCGGCATCGGCAGGTGACACGAGCGTGATACCGGCCGGTGCCTCGACGGAGGCAGCGGCAGACGAGTCGGCAGCATCGGCTTCTGCGGCGGGTACCTCGGTCTCGGCGGCGGAGTCGTCGTCGCCACCGCATGCTGCGAGCAGTGCACCGGCAACCACGAGCGGAGCGAGAAGGCGTGTGGAGCGCATGGCAAAAAGTGTACGTACATTTCTACCCAATTGATACCCCCACCGGTATTTCCGGCGGCGGGGTCGACCCCTGGGAGGTGCCACACTCTGAGTGATGGGATCCGAGGGACGTCGCGTGGCCGTGATCGGGGCAGGCTCGTGGGGAACCGCGTTGGCGATCCACCTGTGCCGACACGGAGTCGACATGGTGCTGTGGGCCCGGGAGCCGGAGGTCGTCGAGGGAATCACCGAGGACCGTCACAACCCGATCTTCCTCTCCGAGATCGACGTGCCGCCCGCACTCGAGGTGACGGGTGACCTCGAAGGCGCAGTGCAGGGGGCCGAAGTCGTCGTCAGTGCCGTCCCTGTTCCGTACGTCCGCGGAACGCTCGGCGAGCTCCCCTCGCTGGCCGACACGCCCACCGTCGTCACCGTGAGCAAGGGCATCGAAGCCGACACACTCCTCACGCCCCACGACATCCTCGCCGACCTCGGGGTCGAACCCGAGCGCATCGTCTCACTCTCGGGCCCGTCCTTCGCCCGAGACGTCGGACGACGGCACCCGGTGGCCGTGGTGTCTGGCGGCCGTGACCCACAGAGGGCCGAAGATGTCCAGCGGCTCTTCGCCAGCGACCGCTTCCGCGTCTACGTGTCCGACGACATCGTCGGCGTCGAGATCGGCGGCGCACTGAAGAACGTGATCGCCCTCGCCACCGGAATGTCCGACGGCATGGAACTCGGTGACAGTGCACGGGCGGGCTTGATCACCCGGGGACTGGCCGAGATCACACGGATCGGAATGGCAGTGGGCGGTCGGGCAGAGACGTTCGCCGGCCTCTCCGGCATGGGCGACCTCGCGCTCACCTGCGCCGGTGAACTGTCGCGCAATCGTCGGGTCGGTCTCGAGATCGGACGCGGACGAACCCTCCGTGAGGTCACCGAGCAGATGAACGAGGTCGCCGAAGGTGTTCTCACCACACGATCGGCGTGCGCCCTGGCCGAGCGCCTGAACGTGGAGATGCCGATCACCGAGCAGGTGTACCGGATCCTCTTCGAGGAGGTGCCACCCCACGACGTGCTCGACGCGCTCCTCTCCCGCCGGCTCCGCCCGGAGACCTGGTCGTAGGACCGGAAGAGGGCGTCAGCCGACGGCGTCGACGAACCGATCGAGAACCGGCTCCCAGCCCTCGGTGTAGCCGGCACGGGCCTCCGCCCCGACGTCACCCATGTTCTCTCAGCCACTGTGTTCGAGGTGGACGGTGCTGCCGTCGCCGGTGGGTTCGAACCGCACGTCGACGGCGGTCGCCGTTGAGCGATCCCGGTCGAGCTGCCAAGCGAGACGCGGAAACGGCGCCCTCGGGGCGCCGATCTCTCACACGGTGAGATTGTGTGATGGGGCTGGCAAGAATCGAACTTGCGACCTCATCCTTATCAGTTCGAATAGATGGTGTCCGCCGTTGCCGGTTGATGTCCGTGGAAGTCTATTGAACGGGTAGTTTGTGCCGACGTGCATCGTTTCATATCACCTAATGTTGCATCTTCCGCGGACCTTACGCGGACCTAAACGGCGAGGATGAAGCCGGGGCGGCAATCCGGACGAAGCGATTGAGCAACGGCAAAGCAGCGTATCTCGTCCGCTTTCGCGTGGCCGACGGCAAGGAGCGCTCGAAGCAGTTCTCCCGCCGGCGCGACGCCGAGAACTTCGCTCACCTCATCGAGGTCGACCGCGCCCAGGGCTTGTTCGTCGATCCCCGGCTCGGCAAGATCACCGTCGCCGAGTGGTGGGACCGGTGGTGGCCGACCGTCACCAACCTCCGGCCGATCAGCCGGGCGCGCGACGAGTGCTCGTTCCGAGTTCACGTTCTTCCCACGTTCGGCTCGATGCCGCTGGCCCGAGTCGACCGCGCGAGCCTGCGCGAGTGGGTGGCTCGGCCTTCTGACCCAGTCGACGGGCCCGGCCTGGCGCCGGCCAGCGTGGTCAAGGCGGTTCAGGTGTTCAACAAGGTGATGCGCGCCGCGTACGGGGACCGGCTGATCATGTCGAACCCTGTCGAGCGTCTTCCCGTCCCCCGGATCGAACGCGAGGAGATGCGCTTCCTGACGCCCGAAGAGCTCAGGCGACTCGCCGACACGATCGATGGCCGCTTCCGAGCCTTCGTGTTCCTCGCAGGCTACGGGGGACTGCGCATCGGCGAGCTCTTCGCGCTTCGATGGCAAAACGTCGACATGCTCCGACGGCAGGTGACCGTCACGGAGACCCTTACGGACCTCGCCGGCGCTGTCACATTCGGCCCGCCGAAGACCCGCGCCTCGTTCCGTACGATCACGCATCCGGGCTTCGTCACCGAGGAGCTGTCACGAGTACCTACCGCTCTTCCGGATCCGAGCGACCTGGTGTTCAGGTAACCCGAGGGTCACCCGGTACGCCCGACGGGCTTTCGCGCTCGCTTCTGGAAACCGGCCGTCCGCGAGGCCGATCTTGCCCCGCTCCGTGTGCACGATCTCCGCCACACCGCCGTCGCACTCTGGATCGCCGCAGGAGCGAACCCCAAGCAGATTGCGGCAAGAGCCGGCCACACGAGCGTGTCGGTCGTCCTCGACCGCTACGGCCACCTGCTCCCCCGGCATGACGACCAACTGATGGATGCTCTCGAGGAGCTACACGTCCGAGCGAGGTGACCCGTCAGCGGATCGGTCAACGAGCGTTCGCAATCTCGCGGACTCCGTCATGGTGATTGCCGGTCGGAGCCCGCGGCGTGACTCCAGGAGGGCTCAACCATCACGGCGTTATCGAGTACTCGACTCTGCGCATAATGCCGGCTACGAGGCGCCCCTTGGCTATCCGCTGGTCAGGGAGGCGACCACGACGAAGGCGGCGCGTGGTGGTCGAGGTTCTGACGTCTGCGGTCGTAGGACGTGGTCGTCCGCGGGTCGGCGTGGGCGGGCTGCCAACTGCACGCCGCGAGGCGGGATCCGGGCGCCGAGGGCGACCATGATGAACGCAGCACGCGGCATGTGCGGATGGATGTGACCGAGCCCGGCTCGTCTGTCGACTGAACACACCCACCGGTGGGCAGTGCGGCGATCAACCCCATCGGGCGGCGTACCCGCTCTGGCTTCGGAACGTGCCGTTCCGTCGCGGGGCGGGTTCGTCGACCTTCGCGTCTCGCCAGATCTCGAGGTCGCCGTGGTCGCGGCCATGGTGTCGTTGCCCTGTTCCGCCACGAGCGCGACCCGGACTGACCGCGGATCTCGTCGACAGCCAATCGCTGTCGACAGCCAATAGCTTCGGGAGGAAAGAAAGGATTCGTGATGAGCGACGCGAAATGGACGGCGGCTGACATCCCCGACCAGTCGGGCCGGGTTGCCGTGGTGACCGGCGCCAACACCGGACTCGGCCTGGAGACGGCCCGCGAACTGGCGGGTAAAGGCGCGCGGGTCGTGCTGGCCGTGCGCAACATCGAGAAGGGGGAGGGTGCTCTGACGTCGATCCGGGAGAGCCATCCGGACGCCGACGTCGAACTGCAGCAGCTCGACCTTGCGTCGTTGGGTTCGGTGCGCTCTGCCGCCCGAGAGGTCGCTGCGAGGTTCACCGTCATCGACCTGCTGATCAACAACGCCGGCGTGATGTACACCCCACGTCAGCAGACTGCCGACGGGTTTGAGATGCAGTTCGGTACGAACCATCTGGGCCACTTCGCCTGGACCGGGCTCCTGCTCGACAAGGTGCTGCCCGCCAACGGCGCCCGGATCGTCACGGTGAGCAGCGTCGGGCACCGCATCTTCTCCAAGATCGACTTCGACGACCTGCAGGCCGAGAAGCGGTACAACCGGGTGTCCGCCTACGGGCGGTCGAAGCTCGCCAACCTCCTCTTCACCTACGAACTGCAGCGCCGCCTCGAGGCCGCCGACACCACCACAGCTGCATTGGCGGCACATCCGGGCGGGTCGGCCACCGAGCTGGGTCGCCACATCCCGGGTGGCAGACTGGCCGAGCCCCTCCTCGGTGTGTTCGCGCAGAGCGCTGCGATGGGGGCTCTCCCAACGCTTCGTGCCGCCACCGACCCTGACGCGCAGGGAGGCCAGTACTACGGCCCCGACGGGTTCATGGAAACACGGGGACACCCGGTCCTCGTCGAGTCGAGCGACCGTTCCCACGAGGTCGAGACGCAGCAGCACCTGTGGGCTGCGTCGGAAGAAGCGACCGACGTGACCTACCCGATCTGACCGAGGGTGTGCACGGCCGAACGTGGCTGGGGGCGTTGGATCGGCAGGGGCCCAACGTCGTCCCGGGAGACTCGGTCTGCTGTCGACGGCAGCACCGGACGCCGGGAGTGGAGCCGCGCGCACTTGCTGTCCGGTGGGGGTGTGGGGCCTTTCCGGTGTGGTGCTGCGGGGAACGGTCATCCGGCGGCGAGCAGGGTCAGCGCGTTGCGGCCTGCATGGACGCCCGATGTTGCGCTGTAGCGGACGCTGCCTCCTTTGGTGCCCGCGCCGGCGAGGAGTAGGCCGTCGACTCCGCACGTGCAGTCGGGAAACCGTCTTGGTCCCAACTGATCTGGGCTCAGCTCGGGGCCGTAGATCCCCCCTCGCACGAGGTTGACGTGGTTCTCGAGGCTGAGTGGCGTGATGTGCTCGACGAACTGGAGATTCTGGGACAGACCGGGAACGTAGCGCTGTGCGGTTGATATGAGCTGATCACCCAGACCCTTGATGAAGGCGTCGTACTCCTGCCCTCGTTCGCCGGGTGGAAGATCCGCCCACTGTTCAAATGCCTCGTAGGAGGCCGCGGCAAGGATTTCGAGGCTGTGTTGTCCGCGGGGCGTGACGTCTCCGTGTGGGTCTCGGATCGAGGGGCTGTTGATCAGCATGCAGTCGGCCAGTTTCGGCGACTCGGGGTCCATCTCCTGTCGGAAGATCGTGTTCACGTCGTAGCAGCCGTAATGGACCAGGTTGCCGGTCGTCAGGCCGAGCGACGGCAGGTCCAGATCGGTACCGAGGAACACCCCGAAGACGCTGGCCGAGGGGCGCAGACGGGAGACCTTCCTGGCAACCCGGGTCGGCACCAGGTCCGGATTCACCAGCTCGCCGAGCGTCAGCACCGGATCGGCGTTGCTCACGACGAGCCGGGAAGTCCACGTCTGACCATCGGCGGACGTCACCGAGAACTGGCGATTCCGGCGGTCGATGGACGTGACGCGGGAGGAGCTGTGCAGCTCCGCTCCGTGCTCGTGCAGTGCATCGACGAACACGTCCCGCAACGCGGCACTCCCGCCCGTGGGGTAGTACCCGCCGGACAGGTAATGGTCCCACGTTCCGATGCCGTAGGCGACCGACGCTCGGCGCGGGGGCAGCATGTAGTCGAACCAGGGCGCGGCCAACGCCGTCTGGAGCCGGATGTCGGACGTCACTTCGTCGAGCAGCCTCTGGTACGGCACGCGGGCGTACTTCACCATGATCCGGTGGCGGAGGAGCCAACCGAGCAGCGGCAACGGGCGTGCTCCGACCTCGAGAAGATCCTCTGTGGCCGTCATCACCTGCCGGTAGACCTCGAAGTACTTGTCGATTCCACGCCGCTCTGCGGAGAACAGTTCGATGAGCTGCTCTCTGAATCGTTCCTTCCCTTTGCAGAGGCGCAGCTCGAAGTCCGGGAAGACGTAACGATCGATCGCCTCCGGATCCAGTTCGATCAGCTCGACACGGTGAGCCAGCCCGATCTCGTCCAAGGTCCTCCAGAACCTGTCACCCTCAGCGAGCTGCCCCAGATAGTGCACCCCGATGTGAAAGCTGTAGCCAGCCTTCTGCATCGGGTTCAAGCAGCCGCCGAACTCCGGTGCCGCTTCGAGAACGACGACAGAATGGCCCGCTCGAGCGATCTTGAGCGCGGCCGCCATCCCACCAATGCCACTGCCGACCACGACGACGTCGAAGTCCACCATCGCTGCCTCGTCACACCCTCTCCCCCCAGACTGCACCCCCACCTTCGCCGGCGTAAGGGACCTACGCCACCTGCTCCATGCCCAACCGCGAGCCCCCGCAACACCCTGCCAGGATTCCACTCTCACGATCGCCGCTCGCCCGGTCTCGGCTTCTTTGACGTTCGGCGTTCGACTGCCTGCGAGGATGGGTCATGGACCTCGCGACCGCCTGGCCTCCCTTCGGTCTCCGGCTCCGCCACCGCGACCTCGAATTGCGACCGGTGACCGATCACGATGCGTTGCTGATTGCGTCATGGATTCCCGACCTCCTCCCCGCCGACCAGCAGCACTTCATGCCCCACCTCTTTCGGTCGATCAACGCCGACACCCCCGAGGAGATGGCTCGCCTCGAACTGCAGTGGATCTGGCGGCAGCGCGCCGCGATGTCGCCCGCCGACTGGGGGCTCTCACTCACCGTCCTGGTTGACGGCGAGCCGGTGGGTGTCCAGGGTCTGCAGGCCGAGGACTTCCCGGTGCGACGGACGATC